>JAODAO010000379.1 GCA_025463465.1 Glaciihabitans sp.
GTCGTCGATTGGGAAGATCGCCGCCGTCGATCCGAATTCGGGGCTCATGTTCGCGATGGTGCAGCGTGTGGCGAGGGACACCTGCGCGACGCCGTGCCCGTGGAATTCGACGATGCTGCCGACAACCCCGAGGGCGCGCATGCGCTCAGTCAGGGTGAGCACGAGGTCGGTGGCGGTCACTCCCGGCCGCAGGCTCCCCACGAGTTCCACCCCAACAACGGGCGGGATGACCATTGTGACGGGCTCCCCCAGCATCGCCGCTTCCGCCTCGATGCCGCCGACACCCCAGGCGAGCACCGCGAGGCCGTTGACCATCGTGGTGTGCGAATCGGTGCCGGCCACAGTGTCGGGAAAGATGCGGCCGTCGCGAACCGTCACCACCTCGGACAGGTACTCCACGTTGACCTGGTGCATAATTCCCGCCCCGGGTGGCACAACCTCGAGGCCGGAGAATGCCTGCCGCCCCCACTTGATAAAGCGGTACCGCTCGGCGTTGCGCTCGTACTCGCGGCGCACGTTGAGCTCGGGGGCATCCGGGCGGGCGAAGAAGTCGGTGACCACGGAATGGTCGACGGTGAGGTGGGCGGGAACGTGGGTGTCGAGCAGCTTCGGGTCCCGGCCGGAGGCGGCGAACGCGTCGCGCATGGCGGCGAGGTCGGTGAGCACCGGCACCCCGTTGGTGTCGTGCAGGAACACCCGTGACGGATGGAACGGGATGTCCTGCTGGCCGGCTCCCCCGGAAACAACCGCGTCGATGCTCGCCATCGTGACGATCTCGCCGTCGTAGTTTCTGAGGAGATTCTCGAGGATGATCCGATGCGCGAAAGGGAGGTGGTCGGCGCCGGGCACCGCGTCCACTGGCCACATCACGACGTCGCCGAGTGGCGTCGACAGCCTCGCAGTTTCAACGTGGTCGTTCAGGTGCACCGGATCGATTCCCAACTTCATTGAAGGTTATAGCCTGTAGGTTACACAGGTCGACTTCGTTTTGCTATTCTCCGACCATGGAGACACCCGCATCGCCGTTGCCGCGCTTCCGCAGCAAAAGCGACCTCGCCTACGACGAACTCCGACGACGCATCCTCTCCGGCGAGTATGAGCCCGGCGCTGTCATCGGGCAGGCGAGAGCAGCGGCCGAGATCGGGCTAAGCACCACTCCCCTGCGTGAGGCGCTGAAAAGACTGGCCGCCGAAGGACTCGTCCACCTCGGAGCGCACAAGGACGCCCGCGTGGTAACCCTCTCCCCGGAGGAGGCTCAGACCCTCTACGAGGTTCGCGCTGCCGTGGACCCGCTGGCGTGTGGGCTCGCCGCCGAACGTCACACCGAGGGAGATGTCGAGCGGATTGACGCGGCCCTTGCGACCCTCGAACCCCTTACCGGCTTCGCTACCCCCAACGCGCTCGACGCCCACCGGGCGTTCCACCGGTCGATCTACGTCGCCGCAGCGAACCCGATCCTCGTGGGGATCCTCGACGGCCTCTGGGACAGGACCGACCTGTACCGCCAGCGCACACTACGTACCTGGACGCCGTCCGATGAGGACCGCACCAGGGTCCGCGACCAGCACGCGGCCTTGCGGGATGCGGTCGCTGCCGGAGACGCGGAGGCCGCGTCTGCCCTGTCCCACGCGCACATTACGCACAGCCTCGGCCGCCGTGCGATCGGCATCCTGGAAACAGGGGCGTAGAAGCCCAAGTGCGGCTCGGATCATCCACCTGCCCTTCGCCGGAGCCGTCGAAGGAGGTGCTCGAAACGGCGAGGCGGAGCACTGCGCCGAGATAGAGGAATTGCCGGTCGTTGGCCTGGTCTAAACTCACAGAAAGCACCAGCTCGCCTAGACCTTGCGTTCTGATGGAATGTGTTCGGTGGGAGGACCTGGTGATGTTCGCAATCATGATCGATGCGGTGAGTTTGCGCCGCGCAGGTTACGGCGCGTCCCGGGGCACCGAATGAGTGACGTAGTCGCTGGGCTGTCGGTCGGTGGGCTCTCCGCCGGTGAGCAGACCCGCCTCGAATTGTGCTCCGTCGAACCCATCCGCACCCCTGGAGCCGTCCAGCCACACGGTGCGCTGATCGCTTTCGACGGCGACACCTCGCAGATCATTTATGTGAGCGAGAACACCGCCGACATTCTTGGTACCCCGGCCCTCGAACTGCTGGAGACCGATATTTCCGCGCTGGTTGGCGAGGACACGGTTGCCCAGGTACGCCAGGCGCTGACCGGTCGGGATTCGCTGGCCAACCCACTCGTGGTTGTTGTAGGCGGCCGACGCTTCGACGCAATCGTGCACCGCGTTGGCACGCTGGTGATCATCGAATTTGAGCCGTCCATCGTCGCCCCCGACTACCAGTCCGCTCCTGCCATCTACGCGGCCATCCGCCGGCTGATCGGCGAGACAACCATTGACGGCCTCTGGGCCGCAGCGGCCCGCGAACTGCACAATCTGACCCAGTTCGACCGGGTGATGGTGTACCACTTCCACCCGGATGGCCACGGCGAGATCGTCGCCGAGGAAGCAGCCGAGGGGATGGAACCCTACCTGGGACTGCACTACCCGGCATCAGACATTCCCTCCCAGGCGCGCGAGCTGTACCTCACCAAACTGTCCCGGATGATCGTCAGCACCGCCCACGATGGCGCGGCACTGCTGTCGGTTGCCGGCGAGGATGCAACCGCCCTCGACCTCAGCCATGCCGAGCTGCGCAGCGTCTCGCCGACACACCTGCAGTTCATGCGCAACATGGGCCAGGCATCCACCATGTCCCTGTCGATCGTGCACGATGGCAAATTGATCGGCATGATCACCTGCGCCCACCGCACCCCCCACACCATTCCGTACCTCCTGCGGCAGGGGCTCGAGATCCTCGCCAGCCAGATTGCCCTGCAGCTGAATTCAATGCGCCAGATCGATGCGCTGACCTACCAGATGCAGCAGCGAGCCCTGCGTACGCGGCTGGTTGCGCAGCTGGGTAGGGGCGAAGACATCGCCGAGGCACTGTTCAAAGACGAACTGACGGTCCTGGACTTGATCCCGGCCGCCGGCGCGACGATTCGGCTGGCTGGTGTGGTCACGTCGATCGGACGGGCTGCGCCACAGCACGAAATTCTCGAACTGGTCGCCAAGACGCAGGAGACATTTGGCACCCCGGCGCTGGTCTCAGACACTCTCGCCAGCGATTATCCCCATCTCGCAACCCTGGTGCCATCCGTCTCGGGAGTACTGATGGTTCCGTTGGGTGGGGAGGGTGACTTCCTCGCCTGGTTCCGTCCCGAGATCGCCACCACCGTCAACTGGCTCGGCGACCAGCGAGCATCAAACCGCGCGACACCCCTGTCGCCCCGCGATTCGTTCTCATCGTGGAGTCAGAGCGTGACGGGCCAGGCTGACCCCTGGGGCGAGGCACAGTCCGAAGCCATTGAGCTGGCACGGGATCTCGACGGGGTGATGTTGCGCAGGGCCGAATCGCAGCTGGCCAACATGGCGATGTACGATCCGCTCACCGGGCTGCCCAACCGCCGCTTCCTGATGGACCGGCTGGAACACGCGTTGGCCAAACACGCGCGGGGCGAGGAGATCGCCCTGTTGTTCATCGACCTCGACGGCTTCAAGCTGATCAACGACACCCTCGGCCACGAAGCGGGCGATTCGCTGCTCATCCACACGGGCAAGCAGATCGTCGGCGCCACCCGATCCCACGACACCGTGGCACGAATCGGCGGTGACGAATTTGTGGTGCTCTGCGAAAACACGACAGCGGAGGAAGCCGAGGTCGTGGCCAGGCGAATCGTTGATGCGATCCGGCTTCCCGCGTTCGCAGGGCAACAGAACATGCAGACGACCGCATCGATTGGTATCGCCGCTGCGGGGTTCACTTACAGCCCGCTAGCCCTCCTCCACGAAGCTGATGCGGCAATGTATCGAGCCAAAGCCCAGGGACGGGACCAGTTCTCGCGCTGAGGTAGGCGCCGCGGACCACCAGCCTTGCCGTTTCATCCCTTCCGAGATCACGGATTGATCGTGTAGTTGGAACGTACGCAGAAAGGCCCGGCCAATCGGCCGGGCCTTTCTGGTTCGATCGAAGGCGTGCTACTTCTTCGCGGTCGCCTTCTTCGTAGCTGGATTCTGAGCATCCGGCTTCTGCGAATCCGGCTCGGCCTTCACGGGTCCGAACATGTTGTCGACCTCGGCAAGCTCAAGGTCCGCGGTCGCCTGGATGAGCTTCAGCAGTTCGGGGTCAAGCCCGGGGGCGAACTCCTCAAAACGCTCCTCGGCGATGACGGATGGCACACCCTCCGGCGCCTGTTCGCTGGCGTCCAGGGTGGTACCGTCCTTCGAGGGTGACAGTCCCTGGAAGATCTTGCCCGCCTCGGACTGGCCGGCGAGGTCGAAGCTGTACTGCTTGGACTGTAGGCCCAGGTCCACCAGCTTCTTGACCTCGGGGAACTTCTCCGCGTTGGTCTTCGGGATCGGCAGGAGTTTGTTCCACTCCACACCGAGGGTCTCGAGGGCCTTGGCGTAGGCGTTCTCGTGGGCCTGGTCGCGCACGATCAGGTACGACAGCGTCGAGCGAGCGGTCTTGTTGTCCGTCATCTCGTAGATACGGCACTTCTGCAACCGTCCGGTGGATTCCAGCATCAGGTTGTACAGGAGGTCGAGAACGAGGTTGCCGGAGTTGTACACGTAGCTACCACTCCAGGGGTTGCCGGCAGCGTCAACCGGTAGGGCACCCTGGGCACCCACGAGGTAGTGGTGAATGTTGCTGGTGTCCAGCGCGATGTTCAGCGGGATCGCGCCGCCAGCACCGGGGGTGTCGAGCGGGTCGGTCGGTTTGCCGTTGTAACGAGGCGAGCCGTCCAGGAGACGCGAGATGGTGGTTCCGATGAGTTCAACATGGCTGATCTCTTCGGTGCCAACGCCCTGGATCAGGTCCCGGTACGGTTTCGCCGCAGCGCCGCGGAAGTTCATGGCCTGGAACAGGTACTGCATCATCGTTCGCATCTCGCCGAACTGGCCGCCCAGTCCCTCCTGGAGCGCGTTGGCGGCGGCGGGATCCGGCTCGTCCTGCTCGATGTCGTTGATGAGTCGTTGCACGTGGAAGTACATAAAGCTCCCTCAAGTTAGGGGTGGGAAGTACATTCGGAATTAATGTGCCACCCGTACTTGAAAACCTCCGGGATGCCGGCTGAGAATTTCTCGTGAGGCCCTCCGCGAGGAGAAGTCCCCACCCTAGTGACCTCGTTCGACCGATTCCACTATTGCCGCGGCGGTTGCCAGGGCATCGGCGTTGGGCACGTTGTGCCGACGCCCGGGGATGCTGACCAGCTCACCGTGCTGTACCTGCTCACTCAGCCAACGACCCCAGGACTCGGTGGCGATCGGGTCATTTTCCCCGCGGATGACGGTGAGGGGTTGAGTGAGCAATCCCACGGTGAGGTCGGTGCGGTAGTCGCGCATAACGCGGGATGCAGCGAGGAACCATGGCACACCACACTTCGCGTAGTCGACAACAACCCGCAGTTGCGTATGGATTGGCTCCAGGGGGGCATCACGCGCCAGTAGCGCGGCCTGCGTCCGCAGGGTTCTGCCTCGGGGGTCAACCACCGGCCCGACCAACACAACATGGGACACCTGAGCCGGGTACAACCGCGCCAACTCGATCGCGATCTGGGCGCCCATGGAATGTCCGATCACCACGACCGGTCCGACGTCGAGCTTGTCAAGAGCGTCGGCAACGGTCGCGGCGTAGTCCTCGATGTTGAGATTGTCGCCCGGTTTCGGCGACACCCCGAATCCGGGGAGGTCAAAGGAGATGACCTCCCCGGACAGGGCGAGAAGCCCTGCCATCCCGCTGTAGAACCGATGGGTGAGTCCTACCCCGTGCAGAATCACGTAGGTCGTCGCACCCTCTGGCGCACGGGAGGCAATGCGGAAGGTTCGGAGCTTCCACGGTCCCTTCGCGCGGGCTGGACGCTTAGACACGGCGGCGGAAAGGCTGCTCATCAGCTGGCAGCTGGAATGCGTACACGCAGACTGCTGGGTTCAATCCAGGATTTGAATGCTACGGCCTTGCCGAAGCTGTCACCATCGAGTTCGATCTCTTCCGGTCGGGAGAACCGGGCGGTGAACTTCGACGCGGTTTCATAGTGCAGATCCTTGTTGTTTTTCTGCTCACCAGCCAGGGCACGCCCCGCTTTGGTGCGCCGGACGATGCCATTGGTCCAGGCCACCTGCACCCACACCCGGATCCAGCCGAGCACGCCACCGGGGCGGGTCAACATTACGTCAAGCAGCCCGTCATCCAGTACCGCTTCCGGCATCAGCAGGATGTTGGCTGGCAGGGAGCCACAGTTGCCGAGAATGAGGGTGTGAACGGTCGCACGTTTCGCGGTGCCGTCGTTGATGCGGAAGCGCATGTTCAACTCATCGGGGTCCCGCAGCGAGGTAACGATGGCCTTGAC
>JAODAO010000406.1 GCA_025463465.1 Glaciihabitans sp.
CCCCAAAGCCAAGCAATGGACAGCCTCCAAGCGCGTACCCTGCGCCGATGAAGATGGCGACATCAGAAACGCGATCCGGCGCCTCATTCCAGAGATCCCCAGTGGGACCGCCCTTGCGTCCCTCCACCGCAACCATGCCGTCGAGCAAATTGGCGATGAGCCGCAATTGCACAAAGGCCGCAGCGCCGAGCCAGCAAGCACGCACAGCCCAGCCGTCCGTATGCGCCGTGGCCGCGAGCGCAGCACCCGCCAGACAACCAAAGACAATACTCATGAACGAGATGCCATTCGGCGTTGCACCGCTCCGAGCGAGCCAGGCAACTCGCCGATACCTGGCATTTCCGCCACTGCCGAGCGACGAAGCTCCGCGGTGGGCGCCGGTCTGCCCATCCGCATCGCGACGATGCCGCCGTCAGTTGCCGGCAGGTCGTCATCCCCCTGCGCTTCGAGTTGGAACAATAGGGACGTCGCGTGGGTTCGGCCCTCTGATAGTTGTTGCTACAAGTTGCGCGTCGGCGGTGTATGTTCGCAAGCTCACCCGCCGCCGCCAGGTTCACAACGCGGATAGGAGCACATTGGTGCCGATGACGGCTGCGGATCAGGTCTGGTTCTCTGGACGAGCACCCGGCGGTGCGCTGCTGACCGGCCGCTACCGCGGCGGAACGTGGCGGGGACGGAATCTGGAGTGGGAGATCCTGGGGACAGCGGGCGAGCTTCATCTTTGGGCTTCTGCCGGTGGCCATGTTCACGTGCAGCCAATGACCGCGACCGGCGCCCGGTTGGGCGAGGAGGCACTCAAACCGATGCCGATTCCGGAAAAGTATCGGCGGGTACCGGGGCTGGACAGGGTGTCGCAGTCGCCCGCGCTGATCATTGCCCATGAGTATGAACAGCTGCGTCGTGACCTGCGAGACGGTACGTCTGTTGTGTCGACATGGGAGGATGCGATCCGCCGTCACGAGAGCATCGACCTTACCGGCTGAGGTGCACCGAAAGCGCGAAACTGGGTGGCCCCGCATCGATTGTGCGGGTCCACCCTTTTCATGCCCGGTTGGTTATTTAACGAGGAGTTCGTCTGACCACTCGGTCGCCGGCTGCTGGTGCAGGCCGAGGTAAAGGGCCGCAAGAGCGTCAGGGGCGAAACGGTCCTCGCCGCCGCCGATGTTTCCGGCGATCGTAACGCTGGTCGCGTGCACGTCGGTCCCCTTGTGCTGGTTGAACAGCGTGGTGGCGTAGGCGCGGATGGCGGCTTTTGCAACCGACAGCGACGCGAATTCGGGTGAGGGCGCCAGCGCGAGCCCACCGCCGGTGAACAGCAGGCTACCGCGGCCTCCAGCGAGGGCGGGCAGAACCGTTTCGGCGGCGACCTTCGCTCCGAGTACGCCGACAGCGAGAGCGTTGACCCATCCTGCGTCGTCGCCGTCAGTGGGGGTGTCCTGGCGCAGCAGTGCCGCGTTGTAGATCAAGGCTTCCGGGGCGCCGAGTTCGTCGATGGCTTTGGTGAGTGCGGCGCGGAGGCTGGCCGGGTCGCTGGCGTCAGCCGCGTATCCGCGAGCGTCGATGCTGTCATTTCGGAGTTCGGTTGCGAGGGTGTCGAGCTTGTCGGCGTTGCGGGCGAGCAGAGCGATGCTGTGGCCGGCGGCGGCGAACGAGCGAGCGAGGGCAAAGCCAAGGCCGGGGCCGGCTCCGACGATGATTGCGGTTCCTTGTGTCATGATGTGTCCTTTTGAATGGGCGCAGGCACGCCCGGGCGCGGTGTGGCATCGCGTTCTCTGTTGAGGCTACGGAGAACGAACACGTCGAGGGAGGTGTTGGCGGCCCCCCTCTCCCCGGGTGGAGGCAGGTACCAGCAACACCTCCCCCACGCCTGAGGCCGGTCGTACAGTCGTTGGTATGCAATTGACAGCCGAGGTCCGAGAGTTTCTGATGTCCCGTCGCGCCCGGGTGAAGCCGAGCGACGTGGGAATGGGTGGCTACGACCCGCGCCGCCGCGTCACGGGGCTCCGTCGTGAGGAAGTCGCCAGCCTCGCCGGGGTCAGCATCGACTACTACGTCCGCCTCGAGCGCGGCAACCTCCACAGTGTCTCAGAAGGCATCCTCGAAGCCGTGGGCCGAGCATTGCGCCTCACCCCCGACGAGCGGCGCCACCTGTTCAACCTGGCGCGCCTGGCGAATAGTCCGCGCAACGGGCAGTGGACCCAGCCCAGCCAGAACGTCCGGCACCCGGTCCAGATGCTGCTGAACTCCTTTGCTGGCCCGGCCTGGGTGCGCAACGACCGGATGGACGTTCTCGCCGCCAACCAGCTCGGCACCGCACTGTATGCGCCGATTTTCGACGGTGCTATCGCCGCTCCGAATAAGGCGCGTTTTGTGTTCCTCGATCCGGCCGCTCGTCAGTTCTACCCGGACTGGTCCGAGGTCGCACAGAGCAACGTCGCCGTCCTCCGGGCAGCGGCCGGACGGAACCCCTACGACAAGCAGCTCAGCGATCTAATTGGTGAACTCTCCACCCGCAGCGACGAATTCCGGTCTCTTTGGGCCGATCATGACGTCCTGACGTACCAGACGGGAGCAGCCAAGATCTTCCACCCAGTGGTTGGAGAAGTCGACCTCTTTTGGGAGGCACTCGATCTTGTCGCAGACAACGGGCTCACCATCATCGCTTACGGCGCGGAACCCGGTTCCGTGAGTGCTGAGCGACTTCAACTCCTCGCCGCCTGGACCGCACCCCCAACACTTACGACCGGCATCCCGGTCGCCGAGGACCGCCAGAATGACGCTCGCTGAACCCGTCTCGAACTGGGCGACGCTCGATCTCGACACCATCAGTCGCACCCGCGAGGTCGTCCTCAGCTCCCGCCGCACGGACGGGACACTGACCCACGGAACGACGATCTGGACAGTCGTTGTGGACGGGTCCGTGTATACCCGATCCTCTGACGGGCCGGAAAAGCCGTGGTATCGCCGCGCACTCACCCGGGGCCGCGGCCGCCTCGAAGCCGGCGGCCGCACTTTCGACGTCGTCTTCACCGACGCCGCCGGAACAGGTCGGACCCCCATCGATGCCGAGTACCGGCGCAAATATCACCGCAGCCCCCGATACAACATAAACCGAGCCGCCACCTCCGTCGCCACTCTCCAACTGAGCCCAGACCCGAACCAGAGCGTCTGAAGCCTTCCAAACCGCTGTCGTGCAGTGGTCCTGCGACAGGGGGTCTATCCGTAACTCCCTCAGCGCAGCCCGCATGCGTAGCGTCGAAACCAACAGCGGCCCCTCCGGCGCCGTGTCGACAATGGGGCGACTGTCTGCCAGCCATCCCCTCGACGCCCGCCAGTTCCTTGCGAATCAGGATTGCATCGATCGTGCGCCGAACACAGCGCTGAAACCCGCGCCGTTATTTATTTCCAGGAGAACAACCTATGACCAGCACCGCATCGATACCCACCGTCACGGAGACGTCAGAGCCGAAACGGACCCGGTCCGGGTGGGCGGGAGTAATCGCCCTGATGCTGGCGATCTTCACCCTTGTCACCAGTGAATTCCTGCCCGCGAGCCTGCTGCCGATGATGGCGGACGAGTTCGGAATCACCGAAGGAGTCGCCGGCCAGGTCGTCACCGCCACCGCCATCGTCGGCATGATCGCGGGTCCCGGTATGGCGCTGCTCTTCCCCCGACTTGACCGCAAACGACTCCTGGTCATCCTGCTGGTCCTGGCGGTGCTGTCAAATCTGTTGACCACGGTTGCACCCACCTACGCACTCGTCGTCGTCGCCCGGCTGATCCTGGGGGCTGCGATCGCAGGCACATGGGCGATGGCACTCGCGATCGCGTCCCACCTCGTCGAGCCCAAGCACCTCGGACGGGCCATGGCGATCGTCAACATCGGTGTCGCCGGGGCCACCGTCGCTGCCGTGCCACTGGGCGCGTTGATCAGCTCAACCTCCGGATGGCGCACCGTGTTCTACGCCATCGCCGCCGCGACCGCTGTGGCGCTGGTCGTATTCATCATCGCCATGCCGTCGATCCCCGCCGCCGCCGTTGGCGGTCTTCGCAACCTGCTCGCGGCACTTCGTTCACGGGTGATGATCGTTGGGCTGATCGGCCTTGCCCTGATCGTCGCCGGGCACTTCGGCAGCTACACCTTCATTAGAACCGGCGCCGAGAACGTCCCCGGACTGAGCCCCGCAGCGATCGCCCTTCTACTGGCCGTGTTTGGCGTCGGCGGCATCGTCGGCAACATCCTCGCTGGATTATTTGTCGACCGGCGCCTGGTCGCTGCCATGGTCGCGGTGCCCGTCGTGATCGGCCTGTCCATTCTCCTGTTCTCCGTCTCGACTGGCTCCGTCGCCCTGGCGTTCATCGCTGTCGCCTTGTGGGGAATTGGATTCGGCGGGAACCCGACCATGTCGCAGACCTGGATCTCCCGGGTGGAGCCGAACCGGATTGAAGCCGCCGGTGGTCTGTTCGTCGCAACATTCCAGTTCGCGATCGCCCTCGGCGCCGCGGTAGGTGGCCTGCTGCTCGACACCTCGGGCGTGCAGACCATGTTCCTCGTCTTCGGTATCGCCGTCCTCGCTGGCGGATCCCTGCTCGTCACCACCCGTCGCAGCGTCACCCGCTGACACGACGAACTCCGAGGAAGAATAAACAATGACACGAAAAATGCCCGTGATCGCGACGAACATGAGCGGTGCCCTGACGCTCCTCTTTGCACTGTCAGGCGGTGTCGCAGTCGGCAACCTCTATTGGGCACAGCCACTGCTCGGAACGATCGGCACGGATCTGGGTGTCTCGACCGGACTTACCGGGTTGCTCGTCACAACCGTGCAGATCGGTTACGCATTGGGAGTGTTCTTTCTTGTCCCCCTCGGGGACACGGTTCAACGCCGCAGGATGATCCCGCTTATGATGCTGGTCTCCGCCGTCGCCCTCATCGCCACGGCCCTGGCCCCGAACTTCGCGGTTCTCCTGATCGCGCTGTTCGCGGTGGGGGTGAGCAGCATCACAGGCCAGATACTCACCCCGCTGGCCGGAGATCTTGCGCAGCCCGAACGCCGGGGACGCACTGTCTCCATGGTTGCATCGGGGTTGATGTTCGGCATTCTGATCTCTCGCGCGATCAGCGGGCTCATCGCCGACGTCGCGGGCTGGCGCACGGTGTTTTTCTTCGCAGCCGCTCTGACCATCGTCTTCGCTATCCTCCTGGCGCGCTCCGTGCCAACACTCGAGGTCGGGGATCGCGTCCGCTATCTGGCTCTGCTCCGATCGGTGCTCGGCGCTGTTGTCGAGTATCCCCGGCTCCGGATATTCATCGTCCTCGGCGCGTGCATCATGTCGGTGTTCACGCTTCTGTGGACCGGGCTCACGTTTTTGCTCTCAGCAGCGCCATACGAATTCTCCGTCACACAGATCGGTCTCGTCAGCCTCATCGGCGTTGTCGGTGCACTGGCCGCGCAGAACGTCGGTCGGTTCTACGACCGCGGATGGGCGACCCGGACCATCGGTGCCGGTTTTGCCGTGACCCTGATCGCCATGCTCCTCATCTTGTTCTCCTCCGAGAACTTTGCCGTTGTGCTCATCGCTGTCGCGTTATCGTCCATAGGCATTCAGTCCGTTCTCGTGCTCGTCCAAACCAGCGTTATGGCAATCAACCCAGAGGCTCGCAGCTGCCTGAACACCGTTATCGTCGTCGGTAACTTCATCGGTGGTGCGATCGGATCGAGCCTCGCCGTATTCCTGTGGCAGGCCGGCGGCTGGTTTGCGTTGAGCGGCTCCGCTACCGCGATCGCACTTCTAGGGTCTGTGATCTGGCTCGTCTGCCGGCAGCGCATACGTCAGCCACTCTGACAACGAATCGATAGTCAGCTGCGGAGACTCCGCGAAGCCCAGAACAGTGCCCATACCACCGTCGATTGCGATACTGGCCATGGCGGGCAGCTTCACTCGGTGCAGAGCGCGTCGCGGAAACGATCGTCCGCATCACCAGAGGGAACTTCCGCCTCGCCGACCGCTCACGTAGCCCTGCGAAGAGCCGGCCTAATGCCGTTCGGAGCCATACGATCGACCGCTGAACGCTGGTGGATGTCTTCCGTCGCAGAACTCGCCATCAGACCCGTTCGTGGCCTCACCGGATCCAGCCCGCGCTGCCGAGCGGTCTTGCCGCCGCCGAGCGAGGGTGCCCCGCCGTGTGCGCGGGTCAGCCCATCCGCGTCGCGACGATGCCGCCGTCCACGTCGATGGTGGTGCCGTGGACGAAGGCTGCTTCGTCGCTGGCGAGGTAGCGAACCGCCCAGGCGATGTCGATCGGGCGCCCCGGCCGTCCAGCGGGAGTCGCCGCCGTCATCTGCGCCAGGATGTCCGCCGCCTCCGCGTTGCCGGGGGTTGACGTCGCTCCCGGCGCCACCGCGTTGACCCGGACACCGCGCTGGCCGTACTCCGCCGCCCACGCGCGGGTGAGGTGCTCGAGCGCGGCCTTCGTCGCGGGATACAACGCGATGAAGGGCGAGCCGACGCGGCCCATCCACGACGTGATATTGATGATCGCACCGTCGCCGCGCTCGGCCATCGCCGGGGCGAATGCCGCGACCAGCTGGTGGGGCACACGGATGTTGGTGGCCAGCAGCGCCTCCACCGTCTCGTCGGACAGGGACTCGGTGGGGCCGGTCGGGAAGATGCCCGCGTTGTTCACCAGGATGTCCACCCGGCCGCCCAGCATGTCGCTCACGCGGCGGGCGAACTCGCGGGTGGATTCGGGGCTCGCCGCGAGGTCAGCCGTCAACACGCTCGCCTCCCCGCCGGAAGCGGTGATCACTGCCGCCACCCGGTCTGCCCTGGCCTGGTCGCGACCGTGGACCAGCACGTGCGCGCCGGAGGCGGCCAGGACCCGGGCGATGGCTTCGCCGATACCGCTGGAGGAACCGGTGACGACGGCGGTGCGACCGGCCAGGCGGCGGTCCGGGGTGAGCAGGTCAAGAAGTTCGTCGTGTGCTGCAGGAGATGATGATGATGATGATGTCGAAGATGGTGATGTCATAAATCCAGAATCGCTGGGGACCGAGGCAGCCGGTTGCCTGATCCGCTCGACCTCTTGCCTGATCGCATCACCGGACGATACCCACGGGGAATGGCTGCCGCTGGACCTAGGTGCTGGCGGAGATCAAGGCTGGTCGAAACTGAGGCTGGTTGCAACTAATGCTGGTTGAATTGACGCCATGACCGATGAGACCGCTGTGGCACAGAGCCTCGATCGCTCTGCGGAAACGGTCCGTCGCCACATCCACCACCCCCAGCGTGCGACGCAGCTGGGTTTGCAGCTGAGTCGGGTGTCTGAGCCCACGGCGCTTATGTACACGCGTTATGAACCGTGTATCTCGTTTGTGCTGCACGGCCGCAAGCGTTCCATCGTCGGTGACCATGACCAGCGCTGGGGCCGCGAGAACTTTCTCGTCACCCCCGTTGATCTTCCCGTTATCGCCGGGGTTGTGGAGACGGGTGAGCTGGGCGATTTCATTTCCGTGAACTGGCGCCTGGACCCGGCCGTCGTCGCCGAGGTCGCGGCGCAGCTGCCCCGGGCTTCCCGGCCGGAACCCACCAACCGGCTCGGTGAGGTGACGCCGCAACTCGCCGACACCGTCGAACGCTTGTTCCGCCTTCTCGACGCTCCCGAGGAGATCGCCGTGCTCGCACCGCTGATTAGCCGGGAACTGGTCCTGCGCCTGCTGCAAACCGATCAGGCGCCGCGTCTGCTTGCCGCCGCGCAATCCGCAAACGCCGGGCTGGTGAACGCGGCAATTGGGGCGCTCACCACGGCGCTGGCCGAACCCTGGACGATAGACAGGCTCGCCGGGACGCTTGGCACCAGCCCCGCGACCCTCAGCCGGAAGTTTCGCCAGCTGACCGAGATGCCGCCGATGCAGTACCTGAAACGACTGCGGTTGGGCGAGGCCAGGCGGCGCATGCTGGTCGAGGGCGATTCTGCGGCCCAGGCGGCAGGCGCGGTCGGCTACATCAGTGCCTCACACTTCTCCCGCGACTACCGCGCCGCTTACGAGGTCTCCCCAGCTGCTGACGCCGCCGACTGGCGCAGACGGATGCGGTCGGCTGCATAGGCGCCGTGTGGTTCGTCCGCAGGCAATCGCAGTAGCGCTGCGTCCAGTGGCAGGCAGGTCAGTGACAGGCAGGTATTTGACAGGCAGGTCAGTGGCGCGAGCTGCGCATGGCGCGCGTGATTGCCAGCGGTGCGTCGTCCGTTGGCGACCGGCCCTCCTTCAGCGCGGCGTACTCGGCGGAGTCCACGCCGTAAAGCGCGATGCGGCCGTTGGAGTCGGCGTGGACTCCCCAGCCGTAACGTTTGCCCAGGTCACTGGAGCGCAGGCACGGCTGGCCCTTCGAGTAGAACTCGGCGCGGGCTGCGGCCCGGTCCTCCTCCGGGATGCCCCTGCGGTCGGCCCAGACCGTGAAAATTACGTCGCCGGACGTGTGCACGTAGGGGGATGCCGTGATCAGGTCGAAAGTGCGCGCGGAAATCGACGGCGGTTTCACTGGATCTCGGTCGCCGCTGCCGGGCGGAGGTGTTCCCTCCGTCGCAGCACAGTCGGGTGATACGGCGATGAACGTGTTGGTGTAGTCGACGCCGTCGAGGTCACGGTCAGGATCGTTACCAGCCATGGCGACAGCCTAGGGATTCGGTCGCTGGCTGGCCACGGTGAGATGCGAAAACAGTGCTGGTTCTGCGGGGTTGTCGGCAGGGCGACATCCCCCTGCGCTTCGAGTTGAAACAATGAGGACGTCGTGTGGGTTCGACCCTCTGATAGTTGTTGCTACAAGTTGCGCGTCGGCGGTGTATGTTCGCATTTCGCGCCAACCATTTTGCGCCCGCCATTTTGAAGGAGACACCCCCGCATGAAGATCGACCCGGATGCCGTCCTCTGGTCCGCCCCCGAACGTGAGCGGGCCGGGCGCCCCCTGATCGTTCTGCTGCACGGCTACGGATCACACGAGGGCGACCTGTTCGGGTTGTCCCCCCGCCTTCCGTTGAACGCCGTGGTCGCGTCACTGCGCGCGCCGCTCGAGGAGAACGGCGGCAACGCCTGGTTCACCCTGATGAACAGCGAACGCGGCAACCCGCCGGTGGGCAACGTGAACGCCGCTGCCCTCGCTGTGCTGTCGTGGCTCGACACCGTCGAATCCGGCCCTGTTGCACTGCTCGGCTTCTCGCAGGGCGCTGCGGTCGCCCTCCAGATGTTGCGCCACGCACCGAAGCGCTTCGCAGCGACCGTCGCGCTGGCCGGCTTCATCGCCAGCGGCACCGAGGGGGACGAGGCTCTCGCCGCTGCCAAACCGCCCGTCTTCTACGGTCGCGGCACCGCCGACACCGTGATCACCGAGGCCGCCGTGGAGCGCACCGAGGCTTGGCTGCCTGGTCACACCACCCTGACCGGTCGCATCTACGAGGACCTCGCGCACTCCATCTCGGCGCAGGAGCTGAGCGACGTCGCGGCGTTCCTCGCGGAGCACCTCGGGTAGCATTGCCGCGTATTCGCCTGAAGGGCGACGCTATCCGGGCAAACTGTCGGGGGTGCGGGGCAAGATAGGAATATGGGCGACGTCCTCGACCGATTTTCCCCCGCGACCCGCGACTGGTTCCGTGGGGCGTTTCCCGAGCCCACCGCCGCCCAGCTCGGCGCCTGGGAGGCGGTCTCCACCGGTTCCCACGCCCTAGTGGTCGCGCCGACCGGTTCGGGCAAAACCCTTGCAGCGTTTCTCTGGTCTATCGACAGGCTGATCACCCAGCACAGCATCGCCAGAAACAGCGACACCGCGGCATCCACCACTGTTGCGCGTGCATCGACCATCTCCGCGCTCTCACCCGCCGAGGCCAAAAAGCAGGCCGCCGAGGTCGCGAAGACCCGCACCCGCGTGCTCTACATCTCGCCGCTGAAGGCGCTCGGCGTCGACGTGGAGCGCAACCTGCGCGCCCCGCTCGTTGGGGTCACCCAGACGGCGAAACGGCTGGGGCTGCCGGCACCGGGCATTACCGTGGGGGTGCGCTCCGGCGACACCACCACGCAGGACCGGCGCACGCTCGCGAAGACTCCGCCCGACATCCTCATCACCACGCCAGAGTCGCTGTACCTCATGCTGACCTCCGCGGCTCGGGAGAGCCTGGCCGGGGTGGAGACCGTCATCATCGACGAGATCCACGCCGTCGCCGCGACCAAGCGTGGCGCTCACCTCGCCGTGTCCCTCGAACGGCTCGACGCACTGCTGCCGCATCCCGCCCAACGAATCGGGCTGTCGGCGACCGTGCGCCCGCAGAGCGAGGTCGCACGTTTCCTCGGCGGGGCCGCTCCGGTGACGATCGTGTCGCCACCGTCCGGCAAACGTTTTGACCTGACCGTCGTTGTCCCGGT
>JAODAO010000102.1 GCA_025463465.1 Glaciihabitans sp.
CCCACAGCGGATGAGGTCGAACGGGAAAACGATCCCACCCCGCCACCACTGATCACACCCCGCACCCCACGAACCATCACCCCCGCACCGCAACTCGACATCAACACCACCGACACGCACCCCGACACCACGACCGACACCACCGATGAAGACGGGACCACCACCAATGACAACTACCCGTTCTGATCATCTATACGTGAACGAAGTCGTTAGACGACAATCAGGAACCCGCCTCCGTGGGGGTGGCAGGGTCATTCGCCCGGGCTCGGCATTTGGATCTCTTGGTTTTGAATCGAATGTCATTTAGTTCGAACGTTGAAACATGGATGAAACGTATGTTCCGTAGAATTATTTCTTGAAACAACTGATTCAGATCCCGGAAGGTCGTTATGTCGAACACCGCCCCGTCCTCGTACGCTGTTCCGTCCCAGATCAATCCGCCACAGCGCCTGCTGATGGGACCGGGTCCGATCAATGCTGATCCACGTGTACTACGCGCAATGTCGGCCCAGCTCCTCGGGCAATACGACCCGGCGATGACTGAGTACATGAACGAGACCATGGACCTGTACCGGGGAGTGTTCCGCACGGCGAACCAAGCGACGCTCCTGGTCGATGGCACATCTCGGGCAGGTATCGAGGCGGCGCTGGTCTCCATGATCGAACCAGGCGACCGAGTGCTGGTACCGATCTTCGGCCGCTTCGGTCATCTCCTGCGTGAAATCGCCGAGCGTTGTGGTGCCGAGGTACACGTTCGCGAGATTGAGTGGGGCACGGTCTTCACCCCCGAACAGATCGAACAGGCGATCATCGAGGTGAAGCCGAAGTTACTGGCGATCGTGCACGGCGATACGTCCACGACCGTCGCGCAGCCGCTGGATGCGCTGGGCGTGATCTGCGAGCGGCACGGGGTGCTCTTTTACACCGACGTCACTGCGTCGCTCGCTGGTAACGAGTTCGAGCTGGACGCCTGGGGCATCGACGTAGCGACCGCCGGCCTGCAGAAGTGCCTCGGCGGCCCGTCCGGCAGCGCTCCCATCTCTCTGTCGGAGCGAGCTGTAGACGTGATCAACGCGCGCAAAAGCATCGAGGCCGGTATTCGGGTCGCTGGCGACGAGGTGTCTGCTTCGCCGATCCGATCCAATTACTTCGACCTTGCGATGATCCTCGACTACTGGGGACCGAAGCGACTCAACCACCACACCGAAGCGACCAGCATGCTTTTCGGCGCGCGCGAATGTGCCCGCCTTTTGATGCTGGAGGGTATACCCCAGGCCATCGAGCGCCACCGCTTGCACGGTGCGGCCATGGCTACCGGACTTTCCGCCCTGGGCTTGGAACTGTTCGGTGACCAGAGCGTCAAAATGAATAACGTTGTTGGAGTCGAAATCCCCGATGGCATTAATGGCGACGCCGCGCGCGCAGCCATGTTGAACGATTACGGGATCGAGATCGGTACGTCGTTCGGGCCTCTTCACGGTCGTGTGTGGCGGATCGGCACGATGGGTTACAACGCGCGTCGGGACACCGTTCTTCTCACCCTCGCAGCACTCGAGCAGGTGCTTCGTCGCGGAGGAGTGAAGGTGACCGGTGGAAGCGGCGCAGGAGCCGCACTCGACTTCTATGATGACGCGGCAAGCCCCGCAGCCGAGATTCCCAACGCCTTCTCCACAGAGGACGCAGCGGCGGTAGTGATATGACGAACACGCTGACGGGTAGCCATCACTCCACCCCGTCAATGGAAGAAGCCGAGCTCATCCTCGAACGCTGCAATGATCTTGCTGCAATTACCAGTCGTCCGGACACGATGGAACGGGTGCACCTGTCGCCCGAACATGCAGCCGCTAACGCCCAGGTAGCCGAATGGATGCGCGAAGCCGGGCTGTCCACCTGGCAAGACGCGGCAGGCAACCAGTGCGGACGCCTCGAGGGCAGCGAACCAGGCCTTCCCGCGCTGTTGCTCGGGTCGCACATCGACACCGTGCCAGATGCCGGACGCTACGACGGAATGCTGGGAGTGCTGCTGGCAATCCAAGTTGCCGACCGAATCCAACGCAGTGGCATCCCCCTGCCCTTCGCCCTGGAAGTCGTGGCGTTCAGCGACGAAGAGGGCACCCGTTTCGGGATGGCGCTGCTCGGCAGCCGCGCTCTGTCGGGGACCTGGAAGAAGGAGTGGTGGGACCTCACCGATAAGGACGGGATCACCCTCGCCGAGGCGTTCACCGACTTTGGTCTCGACCCCGCGCGCCTGCCCGGAGCGTTCCGACGCCCCGAAAACTACGTCGGTTACCTTGAGGCGCACATCGAGCAGGGCCCGTACCTCGAGGATGCCGGCCGTCAGCTCGCGGTCGTCACCTCTATTGCCGGGGCCCGTCGCTTCAACCTGACCATGACCGGTCATGCTGGCCACGCCGGCGGCACCCCCTACGACCGGCGCCGCGATGCGCTGGTCGGGGCGAGCGAACTGGTTATCGAGGTCGAGCGATTGTCGAAGGAATATGGTGTCATTGGCACCGTCGGACGCCTTCAGGCCTTCCCCGGCGGGGTCAACGTGATTCCGGGGCGCGTCGAGTTCAGCCTTGACCTGCGAGCCGAGTTCGATGCCGACCGCGACGACTGCCTCCGGCTGCTGATGAACACGGCCAACGAGATCGCCGCCCGGCGCAATCTGGTGTTCGCGGCAAAGGAGATCTACCGGGCCGACGCCACGCTCTGCGACCCACAGCTGCAGTTGGCTATAACCGCGGGAATCCAACTAACCGGGGATACCGAACCGATGGCATTCTGGAGTCGGGCAGGCCACGACGGAATGGCCGTCGCTGACCTCACCCGCATTGCGATGCTGTTTATCCGCTGCCGCGGTGGGGTCAGCCACCACCCCGACGAGCATGTCAAGAAGAAAGACGTTGCAGCGGCCCTCGACGCCTTCGAAAACGCGGTCCTCGCTGTCGCCGTCACCTCAGGAACCCCGGTACGGCTCGCACCATGAGTGCCGTGCTGCCCGCGGTTGAGATAGCCGACGTAGAAACATCGACCTTTGCCGGTCCGCTCGGGGAGCGCCTGCGCGATGCGTTCGCTGAGCTGTCGCCGCAAGAGCGGCGGGCGGCGGAGTTTATGCGGGAGCATCTCGCTGACCTCGCCGTGTACAACGCCACCGAAGTTGCACAGTTGAGTGGGGTGTCGAAAGCAACGATCAGCCGGCTCTACCGGCGGCTCGGTTTCGAGAATGCCGACGAGGTGCGCGCCCACGTCCGGGCGTTGCGCTCGTCGGGGGCCCCCGTCGGCGGAACCACCCCGCCAAGCTTCACCGTGCAACTGGACAAGGACATCGCCAACCTGCGTGCTGCTTTCAGTGCGCTCGACCTGTCGGTCGTGGCACCGCTGATCGCTGGCGCAGGCCGAGTGCTGGTCATCGGCTTCCGAAACAGCTACCCAATAGCGCTGCACCTGCGCCAGCAGCTCGCCCAGGTGCGCGACGAAGTCAGCCTTGCGCCTTTGCCGGGGCAGTCGCTCGGCGAGGAGATCGCCGACCTTGGTCACGGCGATGTGGTGCTGCTGGTCGGGTTCCGTCGTCGTCCAGAGGGCTTTTCCCGCCTTGTCGATGCGGTGGATGCCTCACCGGCGGCACTTGTATTGATTACCGATGATGGCGGGCGCCGTTATATGAGCAAGGCCGACCATCTCCTGGTCTGTCCGGTGGACAGCGCCAGCGCGTTCGACAGTTATGCCGCGGCGGCGAGTGTGGTCAGTCTTTTGGTTGCATCGGTGCTCGATCACAGCGGAGCAGCGGGACGGTCCAGACTGGTCGACATCGGCTCCGCCTACGCGGCGCTTGACGAACTCGAGCTGTACTAGTGTTGCAACACTCTTCTCGCGGAGACTATGGGGGTAGATCCGATGGATGCTGAAGAAGCGCGATCCGACCCAATTCCAGAATTCGCACCGGGCGACGATGACTCCGCGCCGCTAAGCGACCTCATGCGCCAGCAGCTGATCGAAGACCTGCACATCGCCCGGACCGGATTCGGGTTTGCCGACGACACCGGGGAGATCCGCTTTGTGATGCCGAGCTCCAGGCCCGACATTCGGGACGGTGCCGGTGAGGTGTCGGCCGAGGCGTTTGTGCGCAGCCCCGCCTGCGGCGACGAGGTAAGGGTGCAACTCGCGGTGCAAGACGGATTGATCACCCGCTTCAACTGGCAAGGACACGGCTGCGTTGTATCGACAGCGTCCGCCTCAGCGCTGGCAGGAATGGCTATCGGGTTGGATGTCGTCGAATTCGCTGCCCTCGCCGTGAAGTTCAGCGAGAGTGTCTGGCGCGGAATTGCACCGGACAGTGACCTGGGGGACGCTGCCGTGTTTGCCGGAATAGGCCGCATTCCGTTGCGTGGCCGCTGCGCCACCCTGTCATGGAACGCGACGGCTGATGCTCTCGCCCAAATATCACCGGACGCCGCTGCCTAACTCCTACCTGTGCTTGGTCGCTTATGGACGGTTGCTGATACCCGGTCACATAGGCCCAGTTGCTTGAGCCCCGTTTGAGCCCGGTTGCTTGAGCCCTGTTTCTTGAGTCCGGGTCGAAGCGTTAAGCCTGGACCCGGCCGGCGATGGCGACGATCAGGCTGAGTGCGGCCAGCGCGACGCTCACGATCGACATCAGGATCTGCTCGTATTTGCTCGTAGACATCGCGCTCAGGACGAAGTTGACAAAAAAATACACCGTCAGGGCCCAGATGGCGATGAGCCCAACCGTGTCGGAGAACAGGCTGAGGATGCCAACACCCTGAAGCAGGATGACGGCGAACAGCACATAAGCCGCGATCATCACGACGCTGTTGCGACGCTGCCGTTCCGGCAGGACATCGTGCTGCCCACCCCACACGAAACGACCGAGTGGAACTCCGGTGGCCAGTGCCCCCTGGAAGACCGCGAGGCCAAGGAGGACGGCGCAGGCGATGAGGGCGGCGATGGTGGGCATCCCATCACCCTACTTCGACGGCGGCGGTCCGTCGGACAGCGGGCGATCGATGTCGTCGCCATCGAAGAGGTCACCACATTCGATCTCGTGCACGCCGTTAGCGACCAGATATTTTCTGGCGCCATGATCACCGGTGAGACCCTTCATCACGTCGGCCCAATGGTCGCTACCGATCAGGACGGGGTGACCAGGTTGGCCGTTGAATACCGCTTGGCGCAGGGTGTTCGCGGCGACAGCGCCTTCGCCAGCGGCACCAGGTGAGAGGAGCCGCTCCAGGACCGAGAGTGGAAGGCCTGGCGTATCGACCAGGATGACCAGTGCGGCTGTTCCGACGGCCGCGTCCAGGCCGGCGCGCAGCGAATGCGACATCCCCCTTCGCCACTCGACCGAGTGCACCACAGATACACGATCGTCGGCGGTGACCAGCTCCGCAACGCTGTCGGCTTGGGCACCGACCACGGCGAGAACCGGCCAGCAATTAGCCTCGGCCAGTAACTGCGTCGCCAAAGTGATCCAGGGTGTGCCGTCGGAAGTGAGGACGAGTCCCTTCGGCTGGCCCATGCGGGAGCCGGCCCCGGCGGCAAGCACGATGCCGGTGATGCTAGGCGAACCGAGCGCAGGGGGAGGTGTGCCGGTCATCTGTACAGTTATACACACCATGATCGACGTTTCTGAGACCGAGCTACACGAAGCACTCGCCGCCGCACTGTCTGTGGACCGATGGGTGACCGAGGTGGCCGCCGCCGCGCCATTCGCTTCACGCGAGCAGTTGCTGGCCGTCGCCCACGATGCGGCCACACCGCTTTCTGATGCGGAGATCGACGAGGCGATCGCGCATCATCCCCGCATCGGCGAAAAGCCCGTGGGAACGGGCACTGCCCAGTCCTTCAGCGCCACCGAGCAGTCTTCCGCCGATGCGGGCGACACAGCGTTGGCGGCAGCGTTGGCCGCTGGCAATGCCGAGTATGAGGAACACTTCGGCCGGGTTTTCCTGATCCGCGCTGCTGGCCGCAGCCGCACTGAAATCCTTTCCGAACTTAGGCGACGGTTGACGCTGGACGACGCTGCCGAACTGGCTATCGTAGGGGAACAGCTTCGGGATATCGCCGTGCTGCGTCTCGAGAAACTTTTTCCCGAGACCGAGTGAAGGGACACGACGTATGAGCCACATCACCACCCACGTCCTGGACTCGACGTTTGGTCGTCCCGCTGCGGGCCTGCCGGTTCAACTGGAATCAGAGGACGGAGAACTCCTCGACAACGCGGTGACGGACGCGGACGGGAGGGTGTCCGAGATCGGACCGCCCAAACTGGAACCGCGGGTGTACCGACTCGTGTTCGATGTCGGCACCTACTTCGCCGCAACCGGCCAGGACAGCTTCTATCCGCGCGTGGTCATCGACTTCGAGGTGAAGGACGCCCCGCACTATCACGTTCCGTTGCTGCTCAGCCCGTTCGCGTACTCCACCTACCGGGGTAGCTGACCTGGACTTACATGGGTTGGGTTAGGTTGGGCTGGGCTGGGCTCGCCAGGGCTCACCTGACCTAACCTGACCTGACTTGAGCTCCGCGAACCGTTCCGGACAGTCCGAGCGTGTGGTGGCGGGTACGTCGTGCAGACCGCACACGCCTCCGGGCCGCTCGGCTTCGTCGTCGCCGGGCTGACCGTGATCGATCCGCTCGCCGCGGTGGCGATCGGGCTAACGGTTCTGGACGTGGCCGCTGGCGTGCCATGGTGGGCGGGTGTGCTGTTTATGGTTGCCGGCGTGATCGTGGTCTACGGGGTATTCCAGCTGGCGACACGTCACCCGCACGCCACCAAGTCTACGGTCAGCGTTTGACCCGAAACTCCTTAGTTGATCAGGAGCGCTTGATTTCCTGCACGGCCCAGGTGTTGCCGTCCGGGTCGCTAAAAAACGCGAATCGGGAACCGATCATACCCTCCGGGCCAAGCTGCTGGATCTCGCTGATCTCCACCCCGCGGGAGGCTAGCTCTTCGCGGGCCGCATCGATGTCCTCGACAACCAGTTGGGCACCTTGCACCGTGCCGGGATCGCCGAGCGGCATGCCTTCCCCGATAACAATCGAGCAGGCCGATCCGCGTGGGGTCAACTGCACCACCCGCATACCCGGCACAACCGATGAGTCGTGATCGAGGACAAAACCAACCTTGTTTACGTAGAAGGCTTTTGCCGCGTCCACGTCCGAGACGGGGATGGGAATAACTTCCAGTTTGAAGTCCATAGCCGTGCTACCTACCTGCTTGATTGGCTGCTTACCAGGGGGATGATCGTACTGCCAACGAATCGGAATCCCCAAGTAATACCGATTTGGTGGTCATCTCGAACTACGCTTCCCGTCCGTCGCCCGCGGGTGTGGACAGCGGATGAAAATTGTGGAGTGTGAGGGGGATGTCTCCGCCCAGCGCAGGTACCCCACCCGCGAATGCTGAATTTGTAAGAGATGCGACTAGGCGACCCGTACGTCGATTTCCCCGGCGGCGGTGTTCTCAGCGCCGAAGACGAGACGACGGTTGGCGATCTTGTCGGTAAAGAAGCGGTCGTGGCTGACCACAACAACGGCCCCGGGGAAGTGCAGCAGTGCGCGCTCCATCACCTGGGTGCTCGACATGTCGAGGTGGTTGGTCGGCTCGTCCAGAACCAGCACGGATGCACCGGAAAGCAGGCACTGTGCCATAGCGACGCGGGCGCGCTGGCCACCAGAGAGGGTACCGATCTTCTTTTTCAGGTCGGCCTCCGAGAACTGGAACATCGACAGGAACCGGTCGACCGATTTGCGGGTCGCGGTCAGCGCGAGGCTGTCCGGCATCGCATTGACAGCATGGGTGACGGTGTCGTCATCATCGAGTTCCTCCAACACCTGGTTGTAGGAGACGAAGGCCGAACCCTTGGTCCAGGCCACCTCGCCGAAGTCGGCCGGTTCCTCACCGGTCAGCACCCGCAGCAGCGTAGTTTTTCCACTGCCGTTCGCGCCAAGGACCACAATACGGTCGCCGCGGCGGATCTCGAGGCTGAGCCCGTCGAAAAGTACCCGGTCACCATACGACTTGCTGAGTTCCTCGATACGGCAGAGGGTGTCCTTGATATGCAGGCCGCCGTAGATTTCGGTGATGATCGTGTCGACGGGGCGCGGCGCCCGGGACTTCTTGATTTTCGCAAGCTGGTTGTCGAGACCCTTGCTGGCGGCCTTTGCGGCCTCCCGGCGGTCCGAAATGCCCTCGGCTTCAAAGGCCAGCAGTTCGGATTCGTGCACAAACTGGGCCTCAAGGGTCTTGAGCCGGAACTGCTTCTGCACCACGTATTCGGCAAAGTTGCCCGGGTACTCGTGCAGGTGAAAGTTCTCAACCTCGATGATGCGGGTGACAACGGCGTCGAGGAACTTGCGGTCGTGCGACACAATGATGGCCGCCCCGCGGAAGTCGCGGAACCAGGCCTCCAGCCACTCGACACCGGCAACATCCAGGTAGTTCGTCGGCTCGTCGAGGAGCAGAACATCGGGGCTCTCCAGCAGAATCTTGGCGAGAGCGGCCCGGTTCCGCCATCCACCAGAGAGCTCGTTGATGGAGCAGGTGCGGTGAGCCTCGGTGAAACCGAGGGTGGTCAGCGCGGTATCGATGCGACGGGGATAGTCCCAGCCGTCGAGGCGGTCCATCTCGGTGAACAAATGGGCCTGCCGGTCGATTAGGCGGTCGAGCTCTGCGCTCGCCGACGAATCGAGAGCGATGGCGGCGTCAATGGCGGCGAGTTCGGCCTCGACCGCCTTGATCTCAACGAATAGGTCATTCAACAACTCGGTGATAGTTGCCTCGCCGTTAAGCTCCGAGAACTGGGAGAAGTATCCGATTTTGATGCCGGGTTCGAGGGTGACAGAGCCGGTGTCCGGCAGGATCTGTTCCATCGCCAGCTTCAGGATCGTGGTTTTGCCCGAACCGTTTTTACCGATCATGCCGACCCGGTCACCGGCGTCGAGACGGAAGAACACCTCACGAAGAATCTGGGTGTTCTCGTATCGAACGCTGACGTCGTTCAGCCGGATCAGGCTCATGCGGTCCTCTCAAGTGGCCGCGGCGTGCGACCGAGGACGAGTCTACAAAGCTCCCCGGGCTATGCCGGACGCCCGCGCGAAGGGCCACCCCGCGGGGAGGGCGAATGCAACGACAAATTATGGCCAGCGTCTGTGGACAGTATCTGTGGCCAATGCCTGTGGCTAGTGCCTGTGGCCAGTGCGTGTGGCGATCGACTACTGGTTTACCAGTACCAAAACGGCAACGATCGCGGCGACCACGACGAGCATCAGTAGCGCCCGATTGATACGCCTCCGGCTGAGGGTGCCTTTGCGAAATACAGACCGGGAAACCCGATCCAGGTTCGGGTACATCGCTTGGAGAGCGGACCCCGGGTCATCCGGGTTGAACGGAGGTGCGACGGTGGGGGCCACAAGTGGTCGGCCGTCGTCTTCGACGTGTGCCATGGAGCCAGTCTAACGAGCGCTCCTTTCGGGCACACGTAAAACGCCTGCTGCGACGGCTCGTGGTCCGCTGCAGCAGACATCCTGGCGGAATCGCTCCGAGATTGTTCAGCCAATTAGTAGTCGGTGCGGTCTCCGAGAGCGAGCCACGCGTCAAAGGGCTCCGGCGCATTTACGGGGCGGACCGAATCGATTCGCATCGGCCAAGTCGCGCGGTCGCGGGCGAACAGTTCGTAAAACTCGCGGTCGTCGAAGCCACCGCGGGCGGCATCGTCACGGTCAGCGGCGAAAACGACGCGGTCAAGGCGCGCCCACAGCGAAGCCGAGACGCAAAGCGGGCAGGGTTCGCACGACGTGTAGAGAGTCATGCCGGCCAGCGAGAAGTCGCCGACGACCTGGCATGCAGCACGGATTGCGGAGACCTCAGCATGAGCGGTCGGGTCTAGAGAGGCGGTGACCCGGTTCTGGCCTTCGGCGATGAGCACACCGTCACGCACAATCACGGCGCCGAAGGGTCCGCCGCCGTTGGCAACGTTCTCGGTGGCGAGTTCAATTGCGCGGGCCAGCCACTGGGCATCGGAGGGGTCAGTACTTTTTGTGGGATCGATGCTCTCCGTGAGACCAGCGGATGTGGGTACGGCCTCGGTTCTGGAGGGATCGTCGTTAACTGCGTTGTTCACAGCGTCTACGGTACTCATGCGAGGCCAGCCGCACTGCGCCAGGCATCGTTCGCCGGGGGAGCGTCGTCGCGCTGGACAGTCGCCTGGATCAGCCCGTACGGGCGGTCCGCCGCGAAGAAAACCTCTCCAGGGTTGTCCATCTCGAACGGGGCGAGGTCCACGATGAAGTGGTGCTTGTTAGGGGCGGACAGGCGCACCTCGGCGATAAACGGGTACGCCTCGAGAACCGCTTTACCCATGTGCCACAGGGTCTGCTGCAGCGCGAGCGACTGCAGGGTGGCGAATTGCTTGACCATAATCGTTTTGATTCCGGCGTAGACGTCTTCCCAGTCAACGTCGGTGCTGGTGAAGCGCCACTTGGCGACGAGCGAGGTCGCCATCACCCGGTCGTGAGTTTCGGCGAGGGTGGTGAACTCGTCAACGAGAAAACCGGCAAATTCTGAACCGGTGGACTTCAGGAGGACAAGGTCCTTAAAGCCGCCGACGACATATTCGCCGGTCGCGTCGACGGTGATCGCGGCGGTGCGGGTTTCGGCTCCCGTGCGTGTCCAGGTGTGGTCGTGTTCGACACCGTCCACGATCGCGCGGGTCCAGGCGTACTCCTCGACCTCGACCCGGGCACCCTCAACGGGATCGACGTCATCGACGAAGTGGCGGGCGAGGTTCAGGCCGAACTCCTCAATCGACTCGACACCCTTCGACTTTGCAAAGGCGTATGCGGTGTTCTTCTGGGTGTCCGTCGGGAGGACGTTCGACTGGTCACCCGACAGGTGCGCCGGTGCGAACGGTCCGCGCAGCGCAGTGCTCACGTTGATGTCGCGAATTTCGTGTCGCGCGCTGTCACGGTAAATGCGAACAAGACGTGATTCCGCCTTGCCGTACTGGTTGTCTCCGAGAATGATCGCCATATCTTCAGTCTCCCAAGATGATGTGACGGCAGTGTTTCCATTCTGTGCAATTCGCCGCACCGCGACTGTCGAATATCCTGTGGGGAGATGCCAGGCAATGCCGCGATCCGGAGAAAATCCCGACGGGCTGTATTAGTCGTTCGCGCTGAGCAGCTTCCCACCGACAACAGCGCCGGCGGCCGTTGACAGGGCAACACCGCGTGACCAGCTGCGGCGAACCACACCGCTCAGCTCACGGCCGTCGAACGCGCTGACCGGGTTCTTATGCTGCAGCGTTGAGACATCCACCGTGAACAACGCCGCCGGCGCGAACGCAACCAGGTCGGCATCTGCACCGACCGCGAGGCGGCCCTTCTGCTGAAGGCCGACGAAGCGGGCGGGTGCCGTGGACATCCAGTCGACAACGCGGGCGAGGGGGATGTCGCGGCGCATCGCTTCCGTCCAAATCGCGGCGAGGCCAAGCTGCAGGCCGGCGATGCCGCCCCAGGCGAGGCCGAAGTCGCCGCCGTGGGAGAACTTGAGTTCTGCGGTGGAGGGGGAGTGGTCGGTGACGATGATGTCGATGTCGCCGTCGAGGAGGGCCTGCCACAGCAGGTCGCGGTTCGTTTCGTCCCGGATCGGCGGGCAGCACTTGAACTGGGTAGCACCATCGGGAATCTCTTCGGCGCTGATGGTCAGGTAGTGCGGGCAGGTCTCGACCGTGATGGGCAGGCCCTCGGCGCGGGCAGCCCGGAGTGCCGGCAGCGCGGCGGCGGAGGACAGGTGCAGAATATGGGCGCGCGCTCCGGTGCGACGGACACCCGCGATTACACGTTCGATCGCGGTGATTTCTGCCTCGTCTGGGCGCGAGTCCACGAAGTCGGAGTAGCTGACACCACCGGCGTTGACGTGGGCGTCGAGTACCCCCGGGTCTTCCGCGTGCACGATCAGCAGGCCGCCGAAGCTGGCGATCTCCTCCAACGCGGTCTCAAGCTGGTCGGCGTCGAGGTGACCGAATTCGTCAACCCCAGAGGGCGCGAGGAAGGCCTTAAAACCGAACACACCGGCATCGGCGAGCTCCTTGAGGTGACCGAGGTTCTCGGGCACGGCCCCTCCCCAGAAGCCAACGTCGACGATCGTCTGGCTTGCGGCGGTCGCACGTTTGATCTCGAGGGCCTCGACGGTGGTGGTGGCAGGAATACTGTTCAGCGGCATGTCGATGACGGTGGTCACACCACCGGCTGCGGCGGCCCGGGTGGCGCTGGCGAAACCTTCCCACTCGGTGCGGCCGGGGTCGTTGATGTGCACGTGGGTGTCGACGAGACCGGGAATCAGGATTTCATCTCCCGCGAGGGTGACCACCTCCGCGCCGTGCAGGCGATCGTTGCTGATAGCCGCGATCTTGCCGTCGGTCACACCGATATCGACCGACACGATGTCGCCGTCGATCAGGGCGGACGCCGCGCGCACTACGAGGTCAAAGGTGGTGGTCATGGAATGGTCCTCTCGAAAAACGCGGGTCACGTCAGCTTAGGCAGTGCTCGGGGCGGTCAGAAAACCACCTCGGACGAAAAGCCGGTGGAGAAGCCAGAAGCCAGGTCGCGGCCGAGTCAGGCTGAGTCAGGGGGTGGGGTTCAGTGCGTCGTAGTGGCGGAACGACCGACTGGCCTGGACTGCGAGGAACACCACAACGATGATGACAACACCGCCAAGCAGGGGAGCCAGCCAGAGCAGGGCGGTCGCGGCGATCAGGCCCACATACGCGTCACCTACGCGAGGTCCACCGGTGACAACAACGATGAACAGGCCCTGGGTGCGACCACGCATAGAGTCGGGCACCGCGGTCTGCAACATGGTGCTGCGGAAGACAGAGCTGACGTTATCGGCGGCCCCCGCGCCGGCAAGGGCGAGCGACGCACAGATAAGAGCCGGCATATTGGCCGAGGCGAACGAGTCAGTGATGGTGCCCGTTCTGCCGGAACCCATCAATAAAAGCACAACCCCGAAAGCGGCGATGAAGGCACCGTAGACCATGATGGCGTTGCGAATTGCCCTGCCCTGCCAGCGCACCGAACCGAGCCGGCCGGAGAAGAGGGAACACAGCAGGGCGCCGACGGCCGTTGCGGCGGACAGGACGCCAACCGTCACCGCGCCCCCACCAATCAGGATGGCACCGACCGCGGGGAGCAGCACCCGGGGGTTGCCGAAGGTCATGGCGAGGATGTCGACGATGAACGACAGGCGGATGTTCGGCGCGTGGCGGACAAAAGCGAGGCCCTGACGTATGGCGGCAAAGCCCGGCCGACGCTCACCCTCCGGGATGATCTTCGGCAGCGTGACAATGCCAGTGAACGCAGCGAAGAACAGGATCGCATCGAGGGTATAGGTCCACTGGATTCCCACGCTCGCCACCAGCAAACCGGCCAAGGCAGGTCCGGCAGTGATCTGCAGGCCAACGCTGATGCCGCTCAATGCAGCGGCGGCCGGCAGGTACTCCTTGGGCAGGAGCCGGGGGATGATTGCCGACCGGGTTGTGCCGATGATGGTGGCAGACACCGCGTTGAGGGTCGCAAGGGCGTAGTACATCCATAGGGTGTCGACATGCGTCCAGGCGAGCGCGACCAGACCAAGGGTGGATGACCACGCGACGATGGACGCGACAAAAGCGACGGTGCGACGGTCGAAGGAATCGGCGAGCAGGCCACCGTAGATGCCGGCGAGGATCATGGGGCCAAGCGAAACAACGCCAACAAGCGCGACGGCGGATGTCTGCCCCGTGAGGGAGTAAATGTGGAGGCCGATCGCCACGATCGTCATCTGGCTGCCGACGCCGGCAATCGCCGAACCGAGCCATAGCCGGAGGAACGCGGGACTCTGCCGGAACGGGCTGAGGTCCACGAAGTGGCTGCGCCGAGGTGGCAATGCTCCGCCGGACGGTGCCCGGGGGCTTTCGGCGGGTATGGGGGAGGATTCCGGGTTGCCGTCTGGCGGCTGCGGGGAAGAGGAATTCACTGGAAAACGGTCCGATCGATCAGGTTCCATAGTGTCACCTGCCGGGCGGGCACGCGGGCCTGTGCTGCCAGGTCTGTCAGTGCCGGCCGCGCCCGAGCCGGCAGCGCCTGTGCAGGCCTCGCGTGTGCCAGCCGCGCTAGCGCTGGTATGTCAGGCTGGGAGCATGTTTGAAATTGCCGACAGGCTGGACGCCGCACTGCGGTCGGGGCGCCCCCTCGCCGTGGCGACGGCCGTCTCCATCTCTGGCAGCGCCCCGCGCACGATCGGTACATCTATGGCCTTTGATGGGGAGGCCGTCTTCGGGTCGATCGCGGGCGGGTGTGTTGAAGGCGCCGTTGTGGAGGTGTGTGAACGCGTCCTCGCCGACGGCCGGTCCCAGACCGTCGAATACGGCATCAGCGACGACACCGCCTTCGGCGTTGGGCTGACCTGCGGCGGACAACTACGAATCCACGTGCAATTGGTGACCCCGGATTCGGTCATCGCCAGACAGCTCGCTGTCGCAACCCGCGGTGGCTCCGCCGCCATCGCCAGCGTGATCACCGGCAGTGGTTTCGAGCGCCGGGTGGCGGCCGAACTGGACTCGCGGATCGCACTCGGTTCCAGCGGGCTCGGCACCGTCCACTGTGAGGGTGAGGATCTCGAGGTGTTCTTCGAAGTGTCACCACGGCCGGCACGGATGATCATCTTTGGGGCGATGGAGTTTTCCGCCGCGCTCGCCGCGGCGTCGACGGTCCTGGGGTACCGGGTCACCGTCTGTGACCCCCGGTCGCTGTTCACCACCGCCGAACGGTTTCCCGGGGTGGAAATCGTGGTCGAATGGCCGACCGCCTACCTGGCCAGGACGCAGGTTGATGAGCGGACGGTCATCTGCGTGCTCAGCCACGACGACCGCTTCGACACCGAACTGATCGCCGACGCCCTCGCCCTGCCGGTGGCATACGTTGGGGCGATGGGATCGCGGCGCACCTCGGATCGTCGTTTCGCTGAGCTCCGTGCCAAAGGAATTTCCAAGGAAAGGCTGGACCGCCTGCACTCTCCGATCGGGCTGAGTATCGGCGCATCCACCCCGGAGGAGACCGCCGTGTCGATTCTCGCCGAGGTCCTCGCGTGCCGTGCTGCCACGGCACCCCGATCATTGCGCTCCACAGCAGGTTCCATTCATCGCGACCTGGCCATACGTGAACCTGAACCGCGTGAACCGGCCCTGTATGAATTTGAACCGCGTGAACCAGACCTTTTTGAATCTGAACCGCGTGAACCAGAACCGCGCGAACCAGAACCGAACGAACCAGAACCGAACGAAATAAGTCTGAACGAGCTAGGGCTGCATGAGCGGCTGGGAGCGCTTCCCGCCCGCTAGTTACTCACACTACGGTGGTGTCAACAAATAATTGACACGTACCTGTTGTCAAGGTTATGTTGACGGTATGAAAACTTCAACGTCGCTCCAGCGAGGTCGGCTTCCCCTGGTCGCCTTCCTTCCCGTTGCAATCCTGGCCGTCCTCTCGATTGCCGCCTTGTTCCTGCCAGCAACCGACTTCTTCGACAGCGTGCGCGGATTCTTCGTCGGCGCGCTCGCGGTCGCCGCTGTCGCCACGGCGGTGGGAATGACCACAGCCCGCCGTCGCGCCCGCCAGGCCGCGGACCTGCGCGCGCTCGATAATCTCGAGCCGCTCGGCGCTGCCGGTGCTCGCGCCGCTGCTCGATCTGATGCTCGCTCCGAAAATGGCTCAGAGGCGGACAAGTGAGCCGCGCTGATAACGGGCTGACCGTCGAGGACGAGACCGCGATCCGCGAAGCCGTCGCCGAAGCCGTGATCGGTATTCCCGAGGGACTCCGCGGTGGGCTCGAATCCAATCCCGCCGACTACCTGCGGCTGGTCTCCGCAAGTCGCACCGCCGCCGAGACATCCAGCCGACTGCTCCGCGAGTCAATCGGTGGGGCCAGGGCCGCCGGGCATAGTTGGGACACCCTCGGCAAGCTCCTCGGGGTGAGCCGGCAGGCGGCGCAGCAGCGCTTTGGCCCAGCGCCGGTCCCCAGCGACGCGCAATACAACAAGCCTCCGTATGACCGCTCCACGCACGACCTGGCGCAGCACGATGGGTCCGAGCTCGACCTGGCGCAGACGGCTCCCCGCCGGGTGATCAGCCCCCTCACTGCCTTCGACGAGATGGCTGTCCTGGCCGACGAGGGCCGCCGGGGCTGGCACAGCGTCGACTACGGCACCCTGTACCACCTGGTGGAAAAGTCGGACTGGCAGTGGGAGCACCGCCGGGTAATCTGGTCGCCGATCACCAACTATCAACGCCTCGAAGCTGACGGGTGGATGTTGGTGGGCGTCGCCACCTTCCCGTGGGCGTACTGGTCCCGCCAGCTCGAAACCCCCGCCGAACCGGAATAGGGGAAGGCGATGGTTGATGGCTGCGGCAGACGGCGATCCGCGAATGACTAGCGGTTACCTCGCCGAGAACGGCCGCAACCGGTCGGGCATCGGAAACGGCAGGGTGTAGTCGACCTGGGGCGCAGTCATGTCGCCCCAGTCGTCTTTCTTGACCCGAATCGCCCGCGGCGACACTTCAACGATGCGAACTCGCAGCCAGTGTCCGTCGGGCAGGAGCATCTCGAACGGTTCGGCGAGATAACCGATGCCCATAGCTTCGAGGGTCTCCTCGGCCGCCAGCCAGTCGATAACCCCGGAGACCCGCCGCCCCAGCAGGTCGATCACTACAAAACCGTCCGATTCCGGATTCATCCAGCCGAGCAGTTCACGATCGCCGCGACGATGTTCGATCCAGCCGGTTATGTCGGTCATGGGCCGACCCTAGCAATCGACTGTTGCGCGGCAAACAACTTCCGCTGGATCGCTCTCCCGCCCTTACTACTGCAGCATCCGCCAGATGCGGTCGCGGGACATCGGCAGGCTGAACGGTCGCACCCCGATGGCGTCGCGGATGGCGTTGGCCAGCGCCGGTGCGACCGGGTTGTAGGGAGCCTCGCTCATCGACTTCGCCCCGAGCGGGCCGAGATCGTCGTGGGTGGAAGCGAAGTAGACCTCGGTCTCCGGCAGGTCGGCGAGCTGGGGGATGTGATAATTCCGGAAAGCCGTGGTGAGCACCCGTCCCTCGTCGTCGAGGATCATCTCCTCAAACAGGGCCGTGCCAATGGCCTGGCCGGTACCACCCTCGACCTGCCCGCGCAGCTGCTCCGGGTTCATCACGGTGCCGGCGTCGACCGACTGGATGGACTGCAGGATACGAACTTCACCGGAGACAGGGTTGACCGCCACCCGGAACGCGTGAACGTTGAACGCGATCGAACGGGGAGTGCCGTCGTGGCGCCCCGTTGCCGTCAGCGGTCCGGCGGCGAGCAGTTCCTCGGCCGTCACAAGGCGGCCGTTGTGGCGCACCCCGCCGGAGCTGAGGGTGCCGCCCGGGAAACCAAGTTCGGCGGCGCGCTGCAGCATCATGCCGGCGAGGGTTCGACTGGCGCCGTAAAGGGCTTTGCCGGCCACCACTACCCCGGCCGAGCCAAACGCACCGGTGTCATAACCCACGACGTCGGTGTCGGATTGGCGGATGTTGATGTGGTCCGCGGTGGTGGAAAGCGCCGTCGCGGCGAGCTGGCCGTGCACCGTGGTGGTGCCGTTGCCGAATTCGGAGGTGCCGACGGCCACGTCGTAGTCGCCGGAGGGAAGCAGCGTGACCGCCGTTTCGGCGAAGTGCCCACGCGGGGGCATCGAGGCGATCATGGCGATCGCCATGCCGGTGCCCGTTGTCCAGCCGGCGGGAACGGTGGGGGCGCCCACCAGTATCGCGGCCTCCTCGGCGGCGGCACCGCGAGCGAGCGCCGTCTCTGCCAGGTCGAGGCACTGGTCGAGGCCGTAGCTTCCGTAGAGGAGGTCGCTTTCCTCGTGTGGGTCCGTGACGAGGATCGGATCCCCTGGCACGATCGCGTTGAGCCGACGCAGCTCGAACGGGTTGATGCCCAGTTTGATGGCGAGCTCGTCCATAGCGGATTCGATTGCGAAAATGACCTGGCCGAGCCCATAACCACGGAAGGCCCCGGACGGCAGGTTGTTCGTGTAAACGGACTGCGCATCCACCCGTTTGTTGTCGCAACGGTAGACGGAGACGGATTCGCCGACGCTGTGGAACATCACGCCGATGCCGTGGTTGCCATACGCGCCGGTGTCCATCAGCTGGTCAACGGCGAGGGCGGTCAGTTTTCCGTCGGCGGTGGCGCCGAGGGTGACGTTTACCGTCATCGGATGCCGGGTTGGGGCGATGGTGAACTCGTCCTCGCGGCTGAACTCATACTGCACGGGACGGCTGGTGCGCAGCACGGCGAGGGTTACCAGGTCCTCGGTGATGAGCTCCTGCTTGCCGCCGAAACCTCCACCGATACGGCCAGTGAACACCCGCACACCGCTCTGTTCGAGGCCGAAGATATGGCAGAGCTCGTCGCGCACGAGGTAGGGAACCTGGCTGGAGGTGCGCAGGACCAAGCGCCCGTCCTTATCGAGCCAGCCCCGGGTTGCGTGGGTTTCCAGCGCGGCGTGGCTGACCCGGCCGGTATTCCAGGTGCCCGAGACAATAGCGTCGGCGCTGGCGAGCGCGGCATCCACATCCCCCATCTCGCCATGCATCTCGGCAACGGTGTTGCGGGCGGAGTCGGCGATACGCGACTCGGCACCCTTGCCGGGGTGCACCAGCGGTGAGCCGGGTTCCCGAGCGATGGCCGGGTCGAACACGGCGGGCAGTACCTCATAGACGACGGTTATCGCCGCAAGGGCGCGCTGCGCGATGGCAGCGGTGTCTGCCACAACGGCGGCGACGCGCTGGCCGCGAAAACGCAGCACAGGGTCAAGCACAAGGGAGTCATCCGGGTCGTCGGTGCGGTGCTCGTGGCGGCCAGTGGAGAACAGGGTGGCGGGGGAGTCGTGGTGGGTCAGTACGGCCTGCACTCCCGGCAGCGCCTCGGCCGCCGCGGTGTTGATGCTGGTGATCCTGGCGTGGGGGTGCGGGCTGCCCAACACAGCGAGGTGCAGCAGATCGGTCGCGGTGACATCGAGGGTGTATGCCTCGCGCCCGGTGGCGACCCGCATACCAGCGGGAGCCCGCACGGAAGTGCCGACGGATTTACCGTCTCCGGCCTTGTCGGGGCGCTCGGTGTTTGAGACACCGCAGATGGCGTCCTTGATGGAGCGGTAGCCCGTGCAGCGGCACAGGTTTCCCTTCATCAGGCGCGGCAGGTCACCGTGGTCGTGCTCGGTGAAGGTGGACGCGGTGACGATCATTCCTGCAGTGCAGAAACCACACTGGAAACCGGCGGCGTCCACAAAACTCTGCTGCAGCGGGTGAGGCTGCTCCGGGGTGCCGAGGCCGGAGACGGTGGTGACGGATGCGCCCTCGAGGCGGTGCGCGGGGTAGATGCAGGAGTGGATGGGGTC
>JAODAO010000433.1 GCA_025463465.1 Glaciihabitans sp.
ATCATCACCGTGACGACCCAGGCAGCCACCCAGCTCACCGTCTCGATGCACCGCGGCTCGCACAGCGCGCACATCGCGCCGCTGCGCCCCGGCGACGCCGTCGACGTCTCGGCTAGCGCCGGCGACATCGTCACCCTGCCCGCCGAGTAACCCCGCCGCTACACGTCTCCACAGCGCGGCCGAGTTGCCCCGGCGCGTAACGAACCACAGCCCGTTTTCGAAAGGAACACCATGTCCCGCACATCCACCAAGCGCATTGTGACGGCCACCGTCGCGGCCGCCAGCTTCGCCATGCTGCTGTCCTCTTGCTCAGCAGACGCCGGCGACAACGCGGAAGGCGACAGCAAGACCCTGGTTGTCAGCACCTTCGCCTTCGGTGTCGACGAGTTCACCGAGGCCGTTATCACCCCGTTCGAGGAAGCCACCGGAATCACCGTCGAGGTCGAGACCGGCAACAACGCCGACCGCCTGTCCAGCCTCGAGCTGGCCGGCGACGACTCCGGCATCGACGTGATGCTGATCTCCGACTTCTACGCCGCCATGGGCCAGTCGAGCGACCTGTTCCAGCCCGTCGACGCCGACCAGATTCCGAACCTGGCCAACGTCGCCGACTTCGCCGTCTCTGACGAGTTCGACGGCCCCTCCTACAGCTACCAGCTCAACGGTGTGATGTACCGCACCGACGACCTCAGCGCAGAAGAAGCCGCCAGCTGGGACCTCTACGCCGACACCGACTACGCCGGCCGCCTCGCGTTCCCCGACATCTCCACCACCGGTGGCCAGCTGTCCGTCTCGGCCGTCGCCGACACGTACGGATCTGACGCCTACGACATCGACACCTCGCTCGAGACCATCGGCGAGTGGGCCCCGAACATCCTGCAGTTCGTCTCTTCCTCCACCGAGATCACCAACCTGCTCGTCCAGGGCGAGATCGTCGCATCGCCGACCCTTAACGGCTTCGCCACCTCGCTCGTTGCCGCCGGTGAGCCCGTCGCCTGGACCGCAACGGACACCGGAAAGTTCATGGCCACCAACCGCGCCATGATCCCCGTCGGTGCGCCGAACTACGACGCAGCCAACGAATTCATCGACTACCTGCTCTCCACCGAGGCGCAGACCGCGTCGGCCGAGATTGTCGGTGACCTGCCCGTCAACCCGAGCGCGACCGTCCCGGACAGCCTGACCGCCGTCGTTGGCGACATCGCCCTCGACCCGATCGCCGCCGGCTTCGAGACCCTCGACTTCGCCACCATCGTTGAGAACTACGACGACTGGGTCGACCGTTTCGCCCGTGAGGTCAGCTCCAAGTAGGTCAGCCCCACGCAGGTCAGTTCTAAGTAAAACAGCTCCACCGTTTCACCCCCGCGGGCGGCCAGCCGCCGCCCGCGGGACCCCGTGCAACTCGCCGGGACTGGGGCAAAGACATCCCCCTGTCCCGCAGCCAGCGCAGCCGACCCAAGCCAGGAATTATGACGACACCGCACAACAACCCGCTGACCACCAGCCGACTGCAGACCTACGCGGCGATGCTGCCGAAGACCGACCTGCACTGCCACCTGATCGGCACCGTTCGCCCGTCGACGTTCGCCGAACTAGCCCGCCGTGAGGGCCTGGAACTGCCGCAGGAGCCGGAGGAGATTTTTCCCCGCATCACCTCGGTGATGAAAGACTTCGCCCCGTATGCGAACGCGCGCATCCCGATTGTCGAGGACCACAGCCTCGACACCCCCGGCCAGCGATACTCCCTGTTCCAGGCGTCCGACTGGGTGATGCAGGTGCTCACCAGCGCAGACGACCTCAGCAGGATCACTTATGAGGCCTTCGAAAGCGCCTCCCGTGACAGCCGCACCCGCCACCTCGAACTGTTCATCGACGACGTACCGCCCGCCCTCGTGGCCGCCGGCCTCGACTACCGCGGCGCCGTTGACGCTTACGTCGATGGCATCAAAATGGCCGAGCGCGACTTCGGGATGTCCGGTCGCCTTATCGTCGGCATCGACCGCAGCCGCGACGGCGACTGGGCTATTGGCCGGGTGCAGCAGATGCTCGACAACCCCAACGAATACGTTGTGGGCATCGGCCTCGACAACCTCGAGACGGTCGGCCCGCCGGAGCGCTTCGCCGACGCGTACCAGCTGGCCGGTTCCGCCGGACTCAAGCGCACCGCGCATTCGTCGGAGCACGCCCCCGTCGCCGTGAACACAATCACCTGCCTCGACCTGCTCGGCTGCGACCGCATAGACCACGGCTACTTCGTGATGGAAGACGATGACGTGATCAAGCGCGTCCGCGACGAGCAGGTGCCGTTCACCACCATCTTCACCACCTCGCGCCGCTCCTGGCGCCCGTGGCGCCGCGCTTCTATCAAGGCGATGGTGGATGCCGGGCTGAACGTTATTCTCGCCTCGGACGACCCGGGAATGTTCCCGACCACGCTAGCCAACGAGTACCAGATCGCCGTCGACGACCTCGGCCTCGACCGCGCGTGGCTGCGTAAGTCGGCCCTCGCCGGGGTCGACGCCAGCTGGCTACCCGACGCGGAGAAGGCCACGCTGCGCACCTCGATGGTCGCCGAGATGGATGCCCTGGAAGCCGAGCTGTTCACCGACGCCTGATCCCACCCCTCTTCGTTTAGGGCAACGCGGGCACGCTAGCCTGCGACCATGCACAATATGGGTTCTGTGTGGGCGGCGGCGCACCTCGAAAAGCGTAACGTCGTCGTCCGCATACAGCTGGCCAACGGGCCCTCGACGCGGCCCACGGCGCGCGTGAGTTGTGGTGAAGCGGATTGGTTTCAGGAATTCGACTTCGTCCAGTGGTTTGGTTGTAGCGGGTTGGTGGTCCCCGGATGACGCAGGACTTTCCGGAACTGCCGCGGGTTGAATTCGCCTTTCCCGGTCCCTTACGGAACCGGCTGGTCGCCGCGATCCTGTCGGGCAGTAAAACATCCACCACGTCGTTGGCACGTGAATACACCATCGAGGGCGAGCCGTTTCCAGTGCCCGGCGCACATCAGGTTGTTGTCGATTCTGAGGGCAGACCCATCGCCGTGATCGAAATCACGGACGTCGCTCATGTACGTCTGGGGGATGTTCCGTGGGAACACGCCCGCGACGAGGGTGAGGGCCACGTGTCAGTTGGTGATTGGCGGCGTGCTCACGAGCGATTCTGGCGGGGCGAGAACCTGCGGACCGGTGTCGAAGATCCGGAGTGTGAGGTCGATGACGACACCATCGTCATCCTCGAACGCTTTTCGGTTGTGAAACGCCTGACCGCGTAATATCACCCGGCGACAAAAATGGCCCGGACCATAAAGGTCCGGGCCATCCACTTGGGCTGTGTCAGCAGCCGGGTTGTCCAGCATTAGCTGGCGAAGATGCGCTTGAGTTCCACCGCGGTGGCCTCAAGGGTGGCGATTGCTTCGGCGCGCTGCTCCTTGGTGGAGTTGCGGCGTGAGCGTCGCAGTTCGTGCACGATCTTGCCAACGCGCTTCATTAGCTTGATGTCGCTCTTACGCGGCTGGGGGCGTCCACCGAAGCGGCGCAATCCCGCGCCGGGGCCGAACGCGTACGGTCCGAAGCCCTGGGGGCCAAACGGACGTGGTCCGAACTGCTGCGGTCCGAATTGCTCGGGACCGAACTGCTCGGGGCCGAAACCGGCGCCGACGCGGCCGCGCATCTGGCCGGGTCCGAAACCGCGACGACCGGGGTGACCGTGCTGGCCATCGTGACCGTGCTGATCGTCGTGCTGGTGGGTGTGTTCTCCGCGCTTTCCGCGTCCGCCGCGTTTGCCCGTGGGGGCATCGGTGATGTCGAGGGTGGCGGTGACGTTCTCGTTTTCAGGAACGTTGGTGTTGTCAAAGTGTGTGTTATTCACGGGGATGGTCCTTTCAGGTGAACCACCGGGTGTGGTTCTTTCGACTGTTCGTCGATGTGTCAAAGATATATCGTTGTTATTCGTCGTGTCAAGAGAAAAGACGAATAAAGATATATCGTTATTTTCCATCACACCGGAACCCTGCGACAGGGTGGACGATGGGCGTGGAGCTGCCGGGACCGGCGACAAATTCCTATCGTTAACATGCATCGTTCAGTATCGTTAGGTATCGTTCAAACCTCACAAAGGAGATCATCATGGCTAGTTCGTTCTCAGCAGGTGCGTTCAGTGCAAACAAGAACATGGACGGGGTGTGGCAGGCAATGGAGCAGCTTCGTTCAACGTTCGACAAGCGTGCTGGCACACGCGTAGGCCGGGGTGAGGTGCGCACCGCCGTACTCGCCCTGCTCGCGGAGCAGCCGATGCACGGCTACCAGATCATTCGCGAAATCGAAGAGCGTAGCGGCGGCAGCTGGAAGCCCAGCGCCGGCTCGGTCTACCCGACGCTGCAGCTCCTCGCTGACGAGGGACTCGTCAGTGCGGAAGAGGCGAACGGTCGCAAGATCTACTCGCTGACCGAAGCGGGACGCGCTGTTGCCAGCGACGAGACCACCTCGCCGTGGGAGTCCACGGAGTCGGCGACGACCAACCGGTTCACCGCGCTGCCGAAGGCGGGCGTTGACCTCGCCCACGCCACCGCCCAGGTCAACCGCACGGGCACGCCCGAGCAGGTCAAGGAAGCTGTGGCCGTGCTCGAAGAGGCCCGTCGCCGGATCTACTCCATTCTCGCCAAGGACTGAAGCGGGTGACATCGACTCGTCGGGATCGAGGGGATTCGATTCCCGGCGCTGGAGATGGCCGCGCCCGTTATCGCCGTATCTTGCGCTTCGCCGCGTGGTATCTCGCGGTGACATGGTGGTTCGAGCTGTTCCTCCCGCGCATTGGACTCACCAGCGTCGCCAAACGCACCCGTGCAAAGCGGATGCAACGCTTCGCCCGCGCCTTCCATGGGCTTGCGCTGGACCTCGGCGGCCTGATGATCAAGGTCGGCCAGTACATGTCGTCGCGCCTCGACGTCCTGCCGCCGGAGATCACCAAAGAGCTGGAAGGGCTGCAGGACGAGGTTCCGCCTGTACCGTTCGCGGCCATCCGCACCCTCGCCGAGGCTGAGCTGGGGATATCGCTCGACCGGGTGTTCGCCTGGGTCGACGAGACACCGATCGCCGCGGCATCCCTCGGCCAGGCGCATCGGGCGACGCTCGCCACC
>JAODAO010000443.1 GCA_025463465.1 Glaciihabitans sp.
GGTAACGTGGCAACGCAGCAAACGGGCCTATGGCGCAGTTGGTAGCGCGCCTCGTTCGCATCGAGGAGGTCAGGAGTTCGAATCTCCTTAGGTCCACCAGTTAGTTGCAGACAAAGCTCCGGCCTCAGGGTCGGAGCTTTGTGCGTTGTTGGACCAGTGCCATCGGTATGGCTGGTCTCACGCAGGCACCCCGGTGGAACCGGATTCCACGTGGACGACTATCCGGCCAGCGCCACCGAGGTGATCGCCGGGGCGAGCAGCAGCACCGTAGGGACGGCGACAAGCGCGAGTGCGATGAATCGCACCGACAGCCGGCTCGGCAACGACAGTGCAGCCCTCCCGTTGATCAGGCGACCAACACGCGCCTCCAGCTGTTCGCCGCTTGGCTCACGCGGGTTCCATTCTGCGGTGAGGGAGGGCATCGCTTCGGCCTCCGGTGTTCCCACCGAGACCAGGGCGATGGCGGTCGCCAGGGTGCGGTCATCCACCATCCGGCGGGCGTAGTCGTCCGCCAGCATCTCCACCAGCAATCCCACCTCGCGTTGCGCCCGGGTCGCGATCGGAAACCAGGGCAGTGAGCTGCGCCAGGCGTCGAAGGCCATCAGCACGATGTAGTGGCGCTGCAGCAGGTGCGCCTTCTCGTGCTCGATGACGGCTTTCAACTCGGTGGCGTCCAACAGCCGGACGAGACCGGCAGAGAATACGGTGACGGAGTGGTGGGTGCCGGGAAGGCAATAGGCCACCGGTACGGCATGCTCGATTATCCTCGTGTTCGGCTGGCCGACAACGGGGGAACTGAGCAGTTGCACCAGTTGGCGGTGCCTGGCGCGCTGGCGTTGGGTGAGAGTGATGGTGAGGATCAGGTTCAGCACCAGGTGCGTGCCGAGCAGAAAAGCACCACACAGCGCCACCAGGTGCGCCAGGTCAACCCCGGAGACCGCTGGCCCACCTGGCAACGATCCCAGGAACGTGGAGGCGCTCTCGAGCAGGCTGTCCCCAAACGGGATCAGCCCGAACGTGAGCAGGGAACCGATCATCGACAGGCCACCGGCGAGGGCGATGGCCTGCCAGAGGACAAGGGCGGTTCCGGGCGCGCGCGCCGGCCAGGTGGCGCGCCCCAGGAGCAGGGGTACCGGCCAGGCGAGGGCGAAGGCGAGAACCGCGAGGGAGATGGAGGCAGCGAGCATGGGCTGGTGCCTAGGTGGCCGGACCCATGGGGCCGATCAGCGCCCGGCGGAGTCGAGCAGTTTGCGCAGGGTCTCCGTCTCGCCGGCGGTCGCGCGGCCGATGAACCGCTCGAGCACCGCGGTGCGGTCGGAAGCATCGCCGAGCACCTGGTGCATCAGCTCGGCCATGTGGTCCTCGCGGGAGTGTGCGGCGTAGTAGCGGTGGGGGCGGGAGGCCCGCTCCCGGTCGACGAAGCCTTTTTTCTCCAGCCGCGACAGCACGGTCAGCACCGTGGTGGCTGCAAGCTTTTTGGGGAGCGACTGTGCTCCCGAGGCTGCCAGCCGGTCCTGCAGTTCGTACGCGGACAATGTTTCGGAGGACTCCCAGAGGATGTCCATCACCGACCGCTCGAGTTCGCCCAGCGTAAGCATCGGTCCTCCATCCTGTAATTCAGATTGTTCAGCGTTCATTTTGTTCAGCGTTCAGATCGATCAGATCGTTCAGCGTTCAATTCGTTCGATTCTCACTCGGTCCAGTGGACCGTGCGGCCCTCGAGGGGCAGGTGAGTCCGGTTGTGCGCGGGGCCAATGGCCAGGCGGATCCACCCGGATCATTTTTAGGCTACCCCAACTTTAGCGCGAAGTTCTACGTGGCGTAGAAATATGTTCTACACTGGCGTAGAAATCATTTCTACTCGACGTAGAAATCGCGGCGGTAGAAGGCCCTCGAGCATTGGTGGACAGGTGGATCCGTTAGAGATCGCACGTTGGCAATTCGGTATCACCACGGTGTACCACTTCTGGCTGGTGCCGCTGACGCTTGGGCTCGGCCCCGTTGTCGCGATCACGCAGACCCTCTGGGTGCGTACCGGCAAAGAGCGTTACCTGCGTATCACCAAGTTCTTCGGCAAGCTCTACCTCATCAACTTCATCCTGGGGGTGGCCACCGGCCTCGTCCAGGAATTCCAGTTCGGAATGGCGTGGAGCGAGTACTCGCGTTTCGTCGGTGACGTCTTCGGCGCCCCCCTTGCGATGGAGGGGCTGCTCGCCTTCTTCTTCGAGTCGACCTTCCTCGGGCTGTGGATCTTCGGCTGGGACCGGCTGCCCAAAAAGATCCATCTCGCCACCCTCTGGATGGCTGTTGCCGGTTCCGTCTTCTCCGCCTTCTTCATCCTCGTCGCCAACTCGTGGATGCAGCACCCGGTCGGTGTTGAGCTCGTCGACGGACGCCCCGTGATGACCGACATCTGGGCCGTCATTACCAACAACACCGCCCTCGCCGCCTTCAGCCACTCCATCTTCGGCGCCATCGGTGTCGGTGGAGGATTCCTGCTCGGCATCGCCTGGTACCACCTGTGGCGCCGCCGCAAGGACGGCATCGACCGCGTCGACACCCAGGGTTACGTGGTTGTCGGCGAAAACAAGACCATCGCCGGGCGCGACAAGGCCGACCACGGCGTCTGGATCACCTCGCTGCGCATCGGCGCGGTAGTTGCCATCGTCGGCTTCGCCGGCGTCGCCATCACCGGCGACATCCAGGGCAAGCTCATCTTCGACCAGCAGCCCCTCAAGATGGCGGCGGCCGAAGCGGCCTGCACCGACGGCACCAGCTTTTCCGTGCTGTCCATTGGTGACCTCGGCTCCAGCGACTGCAACGACGTTGTTGGCATCATCGAGATCCCCGGCCTGCTCTCCTTCCTCGCCCACGGCGATTTCACCACCGAGGTCCAGGGTGTGAACACCCTCGTTCCCCAGTACCAGGAGCAGTACGGCACCACCATCCCCGACGACCCGATCTATGGCGACCGCGCCGGCACCGAGATCAACTACGTTCCGCTGATGGAGGTCACCTACTGGGGCTTCCGCCTGATGATCGGCTTCGGTGGGCTCGCTGCCATGGCCGCCGTCGTTGCGCTGTGGATCACCCGTCGCGGCACCGTCCCGGAGTCGAAGTGGATCATGCGCCTCGCCATCCTCGGCATTCTCGCCCCGTTTGCGGCCAACACCGCCGGCTGGGTCTTCACCGAGATGGGCCGGCAGCCGTTCTCGGTGGTGCCGAACCCGAACCCCAGCGGTGTCGACGGGGTGTTTATGTTCACGGCGGCCTCGGTCTCCCCGGGCGTGACCGCCGGCGAGATGCTGTTCTCGCTCATCTCCCTGACGGCCGTGTATGCCGTGCTGATGGTGATCGAGGTGAAGTTGCTGGTCAAGTACACCCGCGGTGGTGTTAATTCGGCGATGCCCGAGCTGTTCCACAACACACATAACGACCACAACGACGAGGGGGATGCCGCAAACCCGGACGATCCCCACGACCCCAACCGTCGACACACCAACGACGACGTCCTGTCGTTCGCCTACTAGGCCGGGAGACACACACCATGGAGATCCTGCCCACCGTCTGGTTCATCGCCATCGCCTTCCTCTGGATCGGATACCTGATCCTCGAGGGATTCGACCTCGGCGTCGGAATGCACATGCTGTTCACCGGCAAAAACAACAAGCACCGCCGCGTGATGCTCAACACGATCGGGCCCGTCTGGGACGGCAACGAGGTCTGGCTGATCACCGCGGGCGCCGCGACGTTCGCGGCGTTCCCCGACTGGTACGCGTCGCTGCTGTCGACGCTGTACCTGCCGACCCTGCTCCTGCTGTTCGCGCTGATCTTCCGCGCCGTCGCCATCGAATGGCGCGGCAAGGGAACCTCCGCCCGCTGGGTCCGCACCTGGGACCTAGCGCTCGGCCTCGGCTCGTTCTTCGCCGCGTTCTGCGTCGGCGCCCTGCTGGTGCTGACCACGACGGGGCTGCCGCTGAACGAGAACGGAGACCGCGTCGGCGGCCCGTTCGTCTGGCTGACGCCCTACGCGATCCTCGGCGGCCTCGCCGTCGTTGGGTTCTGCCTCGTGCACTCCGCCGCGTTCCTCGCGCTCAAGTCCGACGGTCCCGTCCGTCATCGCTCGCGTGCGTTCTTCGTCCGCTCGGCCCCGGTACTGCTGCTGCCCATCATCGCCTGGGTGCTCATCATCCAGTTCCAGCACGGCAAGCTCTACACCTTCGCCATCGTCCTCGTCGCGGTCGTCGCGGTGGTCTGGGCCTGGATCAACGGCCGCGCCGGTCGTGAGGGCCGCGCGTTCATCGGAATGGCGATCTTCATCGTCGCCGGTGCCGCGTCGATCTTCGCGAACGTGTACCCGGTGGTCCTGCCGTCGACCATCGACAGCGCGTTCGACCTCACCGTCGCCAACGCGTCAAGCGCCCCGTATACCCTCGGTGTGATGAGCTGGGTGGCTGGCTTCGCGCTGCCGCTGATCATCGCCTACCAGTCGTGGAGCTACTGGGTGTTCCGCCGCCGCGTCAGCGACCACCACATCCCCGAGGCCCACAGCATCATCCCCGCGATCCTCAAGGTCAAGTGACCCGCACCGGTGAACAAAAAAGCGGTCGATAAAGCGATCATCACCCGGCGCGACCCGAGCATTCGGCGTGGCTGGTATCGCCCGACGGACCCCGAGAACGTCGACCCCTCGGTGGGTTCCGTGGCGTCCGGGGGCGAATCGACCGCACGGCAACGCAGCACCTCGGCACGCGCGCAGGGGGATGTCTCCGCCCGCCGTGGTCCGCGCGCCGGTTTCGCCCGCGCGGGACTCGGCCCCGGCGGCACCCGCACGCTCTACATCCTCGGGCTGCTCAGCGGCCTGAAGGCCCTGGCTTTGGTCGTCCTCGCCGACTCGCTGGCCCGCGGCATCGTCGCGGTGATCAACGCCACGGATGCCTGGCAGGGGGCCGTCGCGCTCGGTCTGGCTGCCGGCATCCTGCGTGCCGTGGCGCACTGGGCCACCCAGGCCTTCGCTGCGCGCGAGGCCCTCGGGGTCAAGGAGCGCACCCGCCAGGAACTCGCCGTCAAGCTTGTCGGGGAGGGCGGTGGCTCCGTCGGCTCGATGACGGCGCTGGCCACCCGCGGCCTTGACGAACTCGACAAGTATTACGCCGTTGTCCTCCCGGCCATGATGAGCGCCGCCGTTATCCCCGCCGTTGTGGTTGTCCGGGTCCTCTTCGCCGACTGGGTCAGCGCCCTGGTGCGTGTCCTCACCCTTCCTCTCGTCCCGGTGTTTATGGCCCTGATCGGGATGTACACCCAGGACCGTGTCTCCGCGGCCTCCGCCGCCCTCGGCCGCCTCTCCGACAACCTGGTCGAACTCGCCCGCGGCCTCCCGGTACTGGTTGGCCTCGGCCGGGTCGACGAACAGACCGAGGCGCTGCGCAGAATCTCCGACAACTACCGGCTGCGCACCATGGAGACCCTGCGCACCGCGTTCCTGTCCTCGCTGGCGCTGGAACTCATCTCCACCATCTCGGTTGCCGTTGTCGCCGTTTTTGTCGGGGTCCGCCTCGTCACCGGTGACCTGCCGCTGGAGATCGGGCTGCTCGCCCTCATCCTCGCCCCCGAGGCATACGCCCCGTTCCGCGACCTCGGCGCCGCTTTCCATGCCGCCCAGGATGGAGTCCTGTCGCTGCGTCGCGCCCGCACCGTCATCGACGCCCCGGCACCGCCAGCCTTCCTCGCTCCCGCCGCCGGGCCCTCCGCTGCCGCGGGCCCCGCGATCGTCGCCAGTGGAGTCACCGTGCGCTACGACGGTCGCAGCGAAGCGGCAGTCGACAACCTCAGCTTCAGCGTCCCCGCCCGCTCCATCACTGCCATCTGTGGTGCCAGCGGCAGCGGCAAGTCCACCGTCCTCGCCATCCTCGCCGGTCGCCTCCGCGACGGTACAGGGGGCGCCAGCGTCAGCGGCTCGATCATCGGCGTCGACACCACCAGCATCGCCTGGGTGCCTCAGCACCCACACACCGTCGGGGACACCGTCCGCGACGAGCTTCGTATCTACGCCACCGCCGGCAGCGATGGGCCCGACGACCGCTCCGGCGAGCAATTCGACGACCGCGTTGACGCCCGGATCAACCAGCTGCTCGCCGAGCTGCGACTGTCTGGTGTCGCCGATTCCGATCCAGCCCAGCTCAGCCCCGGCGAGCTGCGCCGGGTCGCCGTCGCCCGTGCGCTTCTGCGCGTCGACGCCGGTGCCCAAATCGTCCTGCTGGATGAACCGACCGCGCACGTCGACGAGCTGAGCAGCAGGGTTATCGAAAACACCATCGCCGGACTCGCCGGCCGCGTCACCGTGGTCGTCGCCTCCCATGAGGTCGGCGTCACCGACCTCGCCAGCCACCGCATCGAACTCGACGCCTCGGCGTCCTGGGCCACCGCAGCGCAGGACGACGCCCGCACCGACGCCGCGCCCCTGGTCGATAGCGCCGCCGGCAACGTTGACAGCACCAGCTACGACAGCACCAACGCAACCGGGCCAGACAGCGACACCGCACCGGCGACATCCACCGGCATCCTTGGTGTGTTGCGCCTACTGGCCGGCATCATCCGCCCCGCCCGGGGACGTTTTGTGCTTGCTGTCTTCCTTGGTGTGCTCGCCGCGCTGTTCGCCGTCTCCCTCAACGCCGTCTCCGGCTGGCTCATCGTCAAGGCCAGCACCCAGCCGTCGATGATGTACCTGATGGTGGCCATCGTTGGAGTGCGCTTCTTCGGGGTGGGCCGCTCCGCCCTTCGCTACGCCGAACGCCTCGTCACCCACGACGGTATCTTCGCCTCCGTCACCGTGCTGCGCGTTCGCGTCTGGAAGGCGCTGGCTCACCTCGGTACCGCCTCACGCAAACTGCTGCGCGGTGGCACCGCCCTTGACTACCTGGTGGTCACCGCCGATTCCGTGCGCGACCTGGCCCCGCGGGTGCTGATGCCCCCGATCATCGGTGTGCTGACCGGCCTCGCCGCTGTCGTCGCCGTGTTTATGCTGCATCCCGTCGCGGTGCCGCTGCTGCTGGTGTGCCTCGCCGTGAGCCTGCTGGTGGCCCCCGCGGCCGCCGTCTGGGGTGACCGCTTCGCCAGCCGCGGGCAGATGCTGATCCGTTCCGAGGTCGCCCGCCGCTTCGCCGCCCTGCTGGGAGCCGCGGAGGACCTGCGCACCAACAACGCCGACGCGTCCGTGCGCCAGCAGGTGCGCGAGCTCGACCGCCGTGCAGGAACCGCAGCCCGCCGCAGCGCCTGGGCGCTCGGCCTCGGCGGCGCCGTTGTGGTCATCGCCTGCTGCAGCACGTCCCTGCTGATGCTGGTCGTGTCGATCCCGGCCATCACCGCCGGCACGCTCCCCGGCGAGATCGTGGCCGTGCTGGTCCTGCTGCCCCTCGGGCTGCTCGAGCCGCTGCTGTCGGTGGTCGACGCCGTCCAGCAGTGGCCGTCGCTGGCCAGCGCCGTCCGTCGCCTCGAACCCTTCACCAGCGTCGCTACCGGTGACACCACCACATCGATCAAGCCAGGCACAGCAGGAAAAGCCTCCGCCGCACGCAACGAACCCGCACGCAACGAAGCCGCCGCCGGCGACACCCTCGGTGCTGTCACCACTCTGGAACTGCGCGACCTCTCCGCCCGCTGGCCCGACTCGGATGCGCCCGTGTTCACCGGGCTGAACGCCACGGTCTCGGCCGGCCAGTGGCTGATCGTCGCCGGGCCCTCCGGCGCCGGAAAGTCCACCCTGCTCAGCCTGCTGCTCGGTTACCTCACCCCGGCAGCGGGGGAGTATCGCCTGAACAACCGCCCGAGCACCGACCTCGACGGCGCGGCGCTTCGCCGCCATATCGCGTGGGCACCGCAGGAGGGTCACCTTTTCGATTCCACCCTGCGGGCGAACCTGCTGCTCGCGCGTCCTCACACCGACGCCCCCAGCGACACCGAAATGCTCGAGGCGCTGCGCCTGGTCGGCCTCGCCGACTTCGTCGCCACCCTGCCGGCCGGACTCGACACCCGTGTCGGATCTGAGGGTGACCAGCTCTCCGGCGGCCAGCGCCAAAGAGTGGCGGTGGCCCGCACCATGCTCACCCGCGCCGAGGTCGTTTTGCTCGACGAGCCAACGGCACACCTCGACGGGGAAGCCGCCAACCGCCTGATGGAAGACCTGCGCGTCGCCCTCGCCGAGAAGGTCGTTGTGCTGGTGACCCACCACCTCGCCGACCGCCGCTCCGACGACACCGTGCTGCGCATCGGCCGCACAAGCGACCGCCGCCCGGCCGCGCCGAACGAACGCGTTACCGTCGCCGCCTGACGGTTGGCGCCTTCACGAACGTGCGCGGCCCCGTCAGCTGCGCCGGGTCGGTGGCACCAGCACGTAGGCCGGTTCGCGGATCCAATACAGCCCGCTCGCCCGGCGCTCCGCCCGGGTGGCGAACCGGTAGCGGAACATTCGCACCCGCAGCAGCCGGGGCGGCCGGCCGTCGAACGGGTCGACGCGTATCAGTCGGCGGATGGCGGGGTCGCCGTCCATGATGCGGGCGAGCAGTGCGGGGAACCAGCC
>JAODAO010000444.1 GCA_025463465.1 Glaciihabitans sp.
AACCCGGAGGCGCTGGCCACTGCCGCGGAGCGGGATGCCGAACGCGCCGACGGCGATATTCGTGGGCCGCTGCACGGGGTTCCCATCGCCGTGAAGGACAACTACGCGACCTTCGACATGCCCACCACCGCGGGGAGCGCCTCCCTGCACACCTACCAGACCAAGGTCGACTCGACGGCGGTGCAGCGGCTGCGCGACGCCGGGGCGATCATCATCGCTAAAACCAACATGGCAGAGTTCGCCTGGCACGGCACCTTCACCCTGAGCTCCGAGGGCGGCGAAACCAACAACGCCTACAACCAGGCCAACAGCGCGAGCGGCTCCAGCGGCGGTACCGGCGCCGCCATCGCCGCGAGCTTTGCCGCCGGTGGGCTCGGCACTGACTCCTGCGGGTCCATCGTGGGGCCCAGCGCCCACGAGAGCCTCGTCGGCTATCGGCCGACCATGGGCCTCACCAGCGTCGCCGGGATCGTTCCCCTCTCCGCCCGGCAGGACGTCTCCGGGCCGATGACAAAAACCGTGACGGACGCCGCAATCCTGATGGAGGTTCTCGCCGGCTACGACCCGGCGGACCCGTTGACAACGATCGCGAACGACCAGGACACCGACGACTACGTCGAGGGCCTCAGCACCACGGCCCTTGAGGGAAAACGGGTCGGCTACTTCCACTGGGAGTTCGAGGAGGACCCGGAACGTCCCGGCCTCACCGAGACAACGGACCTCGTTGACCAGGCCGTGCTCGACCTCGAGGCGCAGGGCGCAACGATCGTCGATGTTCCGTTCACCCGCGAGTTCGTCACCGACACGCTGAAGAGTGGCGGCTGGATCGACATGCGTCCCAGCATCGACAGCTTCCTCGCCAGCACCGAGGCGACCTGGCCTGCTGGCCTCGCCGCACTCACCGAACCGGCAGACGAGCTCACCTTCTCCGACGTGATCGCCGATGGGAAGTCCGCCCTGGCGCAGGACGACATCGACTACTTCATGAGCAACGAGGACATCCCCAACGAGGCGTACAACACCGCGGTCGCCGAGCAGGATGCCGGCAAGGTCGCGATGGACGAATTCTTCGAGGAATACGACCTCGACGCGCTGGCAATGCCCACGAGTGCGACATCCGCGACCCCCGACTGGGCAGGAACCACCTTCTGCGACGTCGGCGCGAACACGGGAGTTCCGACCGTTTCGCTGCCCGCCGGGTTCACCTCGACGGGCGCTGCTGTCGGTCTCGAACTCGCTGCGCCACGCAGCAACGACGCCGAACTGCTCGCCATGTCGTATGACTACGAGCAGGCCACCCTCAACCGGGTTGCCCCGTCCGGCCTGCCGGAGCTGGTCGCGGCCGTTCCCGCGGAGCCGACCCCCGCACCCACCACCGCACCCACCACAATGCCAACGGTGGAGCCCACTACGGAACCGAGTACTGAACCGAGCGCGGAACCGAGCGCTGAGCCGACGGTTGAACCCACCGTCGCGCCGAGCACGGCGCCGAGCACGGCACCCGTCGCAGTGACCTCCAGCCCCGTTCCCGTTCCCGTTGCCGACGACCCCAAAGGCACGCTTGCCGCGACGGGCACCGACGGGGTGCTGCAGCGGGGCGGTCTCGCGATTGCCCTCCTGGTCGGCGGCCTTTCGGCCGTGGTCCTGGCGATGACGCGGCGCAGGCGGTCGACCGAACAGCGCTAGCGCTAGCGCTGGGACCGTCGGCAGCGAGGCCCAACAAAAGAAAGGACCCACCGTAACGGTGGGTCCTTTTTTTCTGGCTGGTAGGCCGGTGCTTAGCCCTTGACGGCCCCAGCGGTGAGGCCTTCTACGATGTAGCGGCTCGCGAAAGCGAAAAGCACCATCGTGGGCACGATTGTCAGCACCGCAGCCGCTGACATCGAACCCCAGTCGATGTTGTAACTCGAGATGAATCCGTTGAGTGCGGTGGGGATCGTTTTGTTCGAGTCGCGGTTCATCAGGGTGACCGAAAGGAAGAGTTCGTTCCAGCAGTTCACAAAATTGAAGATGAACGCTGCTGCGATACCGGGCTTCATCACCGGCACAAGAACTCGGAACAGTGCGCCAACCCGTGAGCAGCCGTCGATCATGGCGGCCTCTTCGAGTTCGTCGGGAACGTTGGCGAAAAATCCGCGCAACATAATGGTGCAGAACGGAATACAGACCGCGATGTAGACGAGGGTAAGGCCAAGTTTGTTGTCAACGAGCCCGAGATCGGTCATCAGCAGGTAAAGGGGTCCGAGCGCGATGAAGGCCGGAATCATCTGGGTGACGAGGAATGCCATCAGGAGCACTCCCTTGCTGCGGAACTCAAACCGCGCCAGCACGTAAGCCGACAGAAGCGAGATGATCGTGGCCAGCCCGGCAGCCACCGTGGCGATCACAAAACTGTTGACGATGTAGGTGCCGAACTCCGATTTCTCGAAGAGTCCGATGTAGTTCTCCAGGGTGAATTCCGTGGGCCAGTAGGCCAGCGGGAAGCTGAAGATGGCTCCCGGTGCTTTGAAGGACGTCACCACGATCCAGTACAGCGGGAAGATCGTGATAACGAGCCACAGGCCGAGGAAGACCATGCGAGTGGTTTTGGACAGCGAGCTGACTCTGTCGATCATCGGGTCGCCTCTTTCTTGTCACGGATGGCGAACAGGTAGAAGGCGGAGAACAGCACCAGGATGCCCACCACGATGAGCCCAAGGGCGGAGGCTTGGCCGTAGTCGCCGCGCTGGGTGGTGGCGATCATCCACGTTGTGAGGATGTGGGTCTGGTTTGCCGGTCCGCCGCCCGTCATACCGAAGATGATGTCGGGGAAGTTGAAGATCCAAATCACCCGCAACAGAACGGTTAGCCCCAGCGTGACCCTGATGTAGGGAATGGTCACCTGGAACAGCGTGCGCGATTTTCCCGCACCGTCCAGCGCGGCTGCCTCGAACAGATCCGCGGGTACAGACTGCAGGGCCGCGAGGATCATGATGGCGAAGAAGGTGACGCCGTACCAGACGTTCGCCACGATGACAGCGACCATCGCGGTGGTGGGGTCAGCCAGCCAGGGTACGGGCGAATCGATCACTCCGGCTTTGGCGAGCAGGTCGTTGATCACACCGAATTCGCTGTTGAACATCCAGCGGAAGAGGATCCCGATCAAAAACCCGGAGATCGCCCAGGGGAAGAAGATAAGAGCCTGATAGATGCCGCGGAAGCGAAACCGGCGACGGAGCCAGAGCGCTATCGCAAAACCGATGAGGAACTGCGGCACGATCGAGGCGACGACCCACAGCACCGTATTGCCGAGCACCGTGTAGAAGGTGGGGTCCGCGAAGATCGTTTCGAAATTCTTGAGCCCCACCCAGTCGGTGTTCGTGAGGTTGTTCAGGTTCCAGTTGCGGAACGCCATCTGGCTGCCCGAGATCATCGGGTAGTAGATGAAAAGCCCCACAAACACGATCGCTGGGGAGAGGAACCCGAGAATAACGAGCAGTCGACGAGCGGTGAACGAGCGTCGACTTCGCGACCGGTTCTGCCGCGGCGCGGGAGCGCCCGCCGGCGAGGACGGGCGCTCCGATGCTTCGAGGGTGGATGTGCGGCTCATGGGATATGCCTTAGCTGTTCTTCCACTTGTCGACCCAGTAGGCATCCCAGCTTTCGAGGAGCTCCTCCTGCGTCATGTCTCCGATCAGTACCTGCTGGAGTTCGCTGTCAGACTTCTGCACCCATTCAGTCCACCAGGCGACATCGCGTGGCTGGGTGACGGTGACGTAGGTATCCGGGTTGTCGTTCATCGTGACGTAGCTTGCCCACGCGCCGGTCTTGTAGAAGTCGGAGTCCGCAGCATCTTTCAGGATCGGGACCATGCTGTTCTCTTCCGTGAACGTTGTTGAAGCATCCCCCTCGGAAAGGAAGGCGATCAGCTGAGCGGCCTCGGCCTTGTGCTCGCTCGCCGCAGCCGTTCCCCAGCCGGCGGTCGCCATCGGCTGGATTGCCTTGCCGGTCGGACCCATCAGGAGCGGCGCCGTGTCCCACTGGTCGGTGGAGATGGCCTGCGATTGCTGCACCGTGGCGATCACCTCGGGATCCTGAAGGAGGAAGGCGGTGGAGCCGTTGGAGAATCCCTCCACCATCTCGGGGTATCCCCAAGCCACCGACGAGGGCGGCGAAGCGTCCTCGAAGAGGGAGAAGTAGGTTTCCAGGGCATTCCGCGCCTCCGGGGCGGCGAAGATCGAGCTGCCGTCGGTGAGCTTGAAGCCGTTCTCGGGGTCGAGCTGGTCGGCGACATACGCCTCGATGGCTACAACAACGTTGGAGTTACCATTCGTGCCACCCCGGAACGCGTAGCCATATTTGTCATCGCCGGATTCCTGGATCGCGGTGGCTTGCTCAAGGAGTTCGTCCCAGCTTGCGGGCGGCCCGTCGAAGCCAGCGTCTTCTACGAGGTCAGAACGGTAGAAGAGGCTCAGGCCATAAAAGCCGTACGGCACGAAGTAGGTCTCTCCGTCGGCATTGGTGGCGTACTTCGCGGCGTTCTCGGTGAGATTTTCCCAACCGTCCCAATCTGCCAACTCATCGGACATGTCGGCGAGCCACCCGTTGGCCTCGTAGGATCCGGCGGCGATGTCTCGTACCTCGACAACGTCGACCCCGCTACCCGACTGGAGCATCTGCTGGATCTTCTGGTCTGCCTGGTTGGTCGGTGGCGAGATGAGCTCAACCTTGATGCCCTCGTTCTCGGCCTCGAAGTCGGCGATCAGCCCCTCCAGCACCTCGGTTCGCACCGGGTTGGTGAGGTTCTCCACCATCTGGAGCGTCACCGTTCCATCATCGGCCCCGGCCGAACAGCCGCTGAGGGTCAGGGCGGCGACGATCCCGAGGCCAACACCTGCGAACGATTTTCTGACGAACATGTAATTCCTCTTTCATTCAGGTCGATGATTCGAACGTGTGATGGGTCAGGACGAAGCGCTGGCCCACTCAACGAGGGCTGGAACACAGAACTCCGCGAAGTGGTCGTAGTCAGCCGCCGTGTTGTACACGTGGGTGGACAGGCGGAAGTACCCAACACCGTCAAAGCTGGTGAACGCGCCCTCAACACCGAAAGCATCAAGCATTCGGTCACGGAGGGCGTTCGCGCTCTCCTGGTCGCCGGCGATACCGTCGGGCAGGCGAACCAGGCGCAGCGCGTTGACGGGCATACCCACGTCGACGAGATGACTTTCTCCGGTGAAAGCGGTGAAAGCCGCAGCGATGGTGTGTTCCGCGTAGTCGGCGAGCTCGCTCAGGTACCGGCGCGCCGTGTCCCAACCCCAGGTTTCCTCGATGAAGGTGAGGGAAGTAGGCGCTGCGAGGTAACTGGTGAGGTCGAGGGTGCCCTGCGAGTCGAACCGCGCGGGGAACGGGTCACGGGCTCCCCAGGAGTCGACCAATGGATACAACTCCCCCACAAGGTCACCCTGGGCGATCAGCACCGCGGTGCCACGAGGCGCACAGGCGAACTTGTGGAGGTTACCGACCCAAAAATCGCAGGAGAGGCCGGCGGTTGGCGCGGGATACAGGGCTGGTACGTGGGCAGCATCCACCAACACGGGGATACCGCGGCGCTTTGCCTCGTCCGAGATCGTATCGACCGGCAGGAACCGCGCCGTTGGTGATGTGATCTGGTCGACGACGACCAGGGCAGTGCGGTCGGAGAAGAGGGCGACGACCGCGTCGTGCGCCTCGGCCGCAGTGGCGTCGAGCGGGATGTGTGCCGTCAACACCGTGCCATCCCACCGTCGGGCAAGGCGCTCTGCACCCATCGTCACGGCCCCGTAACCGTGATCTGTCACCACTATCTCCAGGCCCCGTGTGACCGGCAGGCTGGAGAAAACAACGCTAGCGCCTGCGCTGGCGTTCGGAACGATGGCCAGGGTTGAGGCGTCCACCTCAAAAAACGCGGCGATGGACGTCCGGGCATCGGCTATCCGCGAGGGAAGAGCGGGGAACCAGCCCACGGGCATCGAATCCATCTCGGCACGCAAAGCGTTCTGGTGTTCCTGTGCGACGAGCGGCACGGCCCCAAACGATCCGTGGTTGATATGGACGGCGGACTCGGACAATGTCCAGGCGGCGCGCGCTGGCCGCCCGTCGGGCAGGAGCAGGGCCGCTGGAGCGAGTCTCGTAGCCAGGGGTGAGGTCATAGAGAGGAGTCCGGCTTCCTGTTCGGCGTGGGGTTGAGGACAAACCTAGCGACTTGTATGACGACTTGGGGATTTTCCTTGTTTCGACCGTGTAAATAATGCGTCATCGGGACGAGTCGTTATATCTCTTTTATCCAGCGGTTCTCGCTCGGCGAGGCGTTAGCATGTGGACAGCCCGCCCAATCCGGCGGCGCAAGGAAGGACGGCCTCGTGTCAGCAGTCGATACCGCGTTCCACGGCCTGCGCCAGATGGTTTCGTCCGGCCTGTTAGGACCCGGCGATAAATTCCCTGCCGAGGCCGACCTCTGTGAGCAGTTGGGGGTTTCTCGCGGTCCGCTGAGAGAAGCCGTGCGTATGTTGTCCGCGCTTGGCGCCGTAGAATCCCGGCATGGTTCTGGGGTCTATGTATCGCAACTGCGGCCAGAGGACCTCGTGGGAAGTCTCGCGCTCACCGTCGACCTACTCCCCCTGTCCGGCCTCGTCGACATGTACGAACTTCGACGGGTCCTCGAATCCCACGCGGCGGCCCAGGCCGCCGCCCGCGTCGACGAAGCGACCCTGGAACGGATGCACAACCTGCTGGACCGCATCGAAGCCACGCAAGACACAAAAGTCGCCTCAGCGCTCGACGCCGAGTTCCACTCCCTGATCACTTCAGCAGCGGGAAACCCCACCCTGGCCGCCCTCACCGACGTCTTCCGATCCCGGTCAAGGGCCTATCCCCTCCTTGACGTCCCCAACGGGGCGGAGATGAAGAGGATCAGCGACCAGGGACACCGGTCCATCGCTGTCGCTATCGGTCACCATGACCCCGTCGCAGCATCGAGCGCCGCGGCCGCTCACGTAACGCAGACCGAACTATGGCTGCGCGAGTATCAGCCATCGGTGGCGGAGAACCGGATAGGCGACTGAATTCCTGACGCAAACCCATCGCAATAGCCGGCTCCAGCCGACGCCGGCTGTCCGCTTTGCCCCGCGCTACCCGGCCTTCGTGGCGTGGGTGCTGGCACCGGATACGCTCGTTCTGACGCCGCAATTCGCGCAGACACTTCCAAGAGCCAGCACTTCCGACACCAGCAGGAGCACCACCGATGACATCGATCCGACCGCGGTGGACCTACTGGCTGGCCCTGCTGATGATCGGGCTCATCGGTGGCCTGTTGTCCGGCATGTTCGGCATCGGCGGTGGGATCATCATGGTGCCGCTGCTCATCTCGCTCGCCGGGATGGACCAGCGCGGCGCCGCCGCGACGTCGCTCGCCGCCATTGTGCCCACCTCGATCGTTGGCTCCCTCACCTACCTGGCCAATGGCCAGACCGACCCGATCGCCGCGCTGATCGTCGCCGCCGGAGCCATCGGCGGTGCGCTGATCGGCACGATGCT
>JAODAO010000463.1 GCA_025463465.1 Glaciihabitans sp.
TCGCGCTCTACCGGCTGCTCGACGAGCTGAAGGCCACCCACCCCGGCCTCGAGATCGAAAGCTGCGCATCGGGCGGGGCGCGGGTCGACCTCGGCATCCTCGACCACACCGACCGGATCTGGACCAGCGACAACATCGACCCCATCGAGCGCCTCGACAACCAGCGCTACACCGGGCTGCTGGTGCCATACGAGCTGATGGGCGCCCACATCGGCGGCCCCCACAACCACTCGACCGGCCGCCGCCACGACCTGTCGCTGCGTGCCGGCGTCGCCTTGTTCGGCCACCTCGGCATCGAGTGGGACATCAGTGAGGTGGATGTCGCGGAGACGGCAGAGCTCACCCGCTGGGTGAGCCTCTACAAAGCCAACCGGGAACTCTTCCACACCGGCACGGCAATCTCCGTCGACCTGTCGGACACCGCCATGGACCTGCGCGGGGTGGTCTCCGCAAACCGCCGGCGGGCCATCTTCACCTTCACCCAGGTGCGCACCAGCGCGGCCTACCCGCCCGGCCCCCTCACCTTCGCGGGACTCGACGACACCGCGCGTTACAGCGTGCGCCTGCTCGCCGCCTCCGACACCGGCCCCGGTACCGGCCCCGGACAATCGCTGCTCAACTGGGCCTCCGCCCCGATCGTCCTGGGTGGCAGCACCCTGCGCACGATCGGGCTGCAGGCCCCAGTGCTGTTCCCCGAACAGCTCGCCATCATCGAGCTCACCGCCCTTTAGGCATCCACCGGGACATTCACCTGCTCTGCCACCCCTGCACCACCCCTTTGCACCAACCCGCAAACGGTTGACCCGAGCCATTTGCCGGCGACATCCCCCTCTCCAATCCGGGGCAGGGGGATGTCGCAGACGTGAGTCCGGGCGTCCTTGTATTCCGCGCGCACGTGCCTCGATCGATGGTGCGGTGCATGTCGACCTCGATCAGCCGGTGCTGAATGATCGTCTAGTCCAGCCCGCCAACGTGAGCTAGAACACCGTGCCGACGACGCAGACGGTCTCGTACTGGACGGAGACAAGCCCCTCCGCCCGAATAAACACTTCCAACTCGTCCAGGATGTCCGTGCTGGACTCGATCCACGACCACAGTTCTGGATCATCATCGTTGGCGGACGAGATGGTGGTGAGGCCCTGGCTCTCCCACTCGGCCGTCAGGTTTCGGATAACCGCCTCGGGAGAATCGGTCGTTGTTGCGCGCACCTCACCGAAATAGTAGATACCCGGTTGCAGGTTGCTCGTTGTGCAGTCTCCGCTCAATCCGCCGCTCGTCTGCTCGATCGGTACGAGACCGCCCAGCGTCGAAATCGAATCAGCGGCCACCTCTTCGGACACGAAATCCAGCTCTTCCGGCCCGTACGCGATTTCCTCGGTACCCGGCCCCCGCGCCACCGCGCGCGAGTCGGCGATCGCGTCGGACGAATGCTGCGCGAGGGACGGGACGATGCCCAGGAAGCCGACAGCCAGGCTGATCACGCCGGCAAGTACAGCGCGGTTCCACAGTTTGCCGGGCTGTTGGACGCGACCGCGGGAGCTCACCCGGAATAACCAGACCGCGGGAGCCACGATCAGCGCGAGGAAAATGCTCGATCCCATGATCAACGCCGGGCGCCGCGCGGGCTCGAGGTCCTCGCCGAGGACCAGCACAAACGTGCCAATGACCCCCACAACAACAACGGCTGGTATAACCCAGATCAGCCGCCGCACAACGGTGCGGTCCCTCGCCTGCGGATCCCGCGCTGTCGCCATGATGTTGTCCGAATCTTTATCTAGTGAAGGTCGTTGTTACGGGCGGCGTTATTGGTCGCCATTCTCCGAATACCACTGGTACGCATCCCCCTCGCCACAGGCGCCCTGGCCAAAGAGGTACATTCGCTTCTCCGAGAAACCGAAACGGAGAACGTTGCTGGGATCCTCCGGCGAGGACGCGGTAAGCAGGTCATACGGGTCCACCGTGTCTTGCCGGGTGATCTCGAATCCCTCTTTATCCCAGAGTGCTGCGACAGCGCCGCGCACGCTTTCGTCGGTGCTGACGTTCGAGCGGCGGATATCGGTGAAGGTGAATCCTTCGACACCGTCGACGCTGCATACCTTGGGCAGCCGGTCTTCCGGGTCGGACCACTCTCCGCCGATCAGCTGCTGCGCGGCATCGAGCTGGGCGGTGAGGACAACCCGGTACGCTTCCGGGTCGCCCATCGTGTTGCCCGGGGTGTTGGTGCTCGCCGGTGCGGAGGAACCCGGTGCCACCTGGATGGTGCCGATGACGATCACGCCGAGGATACCGGCGGCCAGCAGGATGCGTCGGAGGACGGGACGTTTCGGCAAGCGGAAGTCTTTTCTGGAAGAGGCGGTTTCAGTTTCAGCGCCGGGCTGACCTGCTGTGGTCGGGTCATCGTGCAAACCGGTCGGCGTGCGCTGCCAGTAGTCTGACAGCAATTGAGGTTTGGTCGGATAACTGGGGCGGATTGGCGCGGCCTGCGATTCCCAGGCTGATGCAAACAGAGAGGAAGCGTATGACTACCACCATCCGCGGGCGCCTTCTGGGCCGTTTCTCCGGACGCTTGTCTGCCGAGGACGTTTCGGACATCGTCTACTGGTGCGCCGGCCTGTTTTTTCTCTTCGCAGTGCTGCTGCCCCCGATCCTGCTGATGATCATCGGCCTGATCGCCGGCACCACTCCGACCGAGGCACAGGGAGGGGTCCTTGGTGTCGCCAACGGGTATCCAGCCTTCAACCCGCAGGCCTGGCTGATGTGGGTACCCGCCGCCGCGATGCTTTTCCTGTCGGTGTGGACCATCCCGCTGCCCCTGCAGTCCTCTTCTCCGTTCGGCCGAGGTGCACTGATCGGTGCGAGCTTCACCATGTTCATTGTGGGATCGGTCCTGAGCCTGGCGTTCGTCGGAGCGCCCGGAATCGACGGCCAGGCAGTCCTGGCCTCCGCGGGGTTCGGCGTGGCCTGGGTGCTCCTGGTGCTGCGGGCCCTGGCGGGGTTCTTTCACCTAGTGCCCCGGTCGTGGCGTGAAGCCACACCCGTGAAGCGGAAGCGGACCACCCCCACCACCGCCACCGCCCAGGGCGCAGGCAAGGGAGGAGCATTAACCAGCGAGAGTTTAGCCCGCAACCAACTGCTCAGCCGCTGGGTCTGGGGCGGGACCGTCGTTGCTGCGATCGCCAGCGTCATTCTGACGTCCTGGCCAATAGCGCTCGTCGCGGTCGGTTTGCTCGTGTGGGCGCTTGTGCGCCTCTTCCAGTTCTTCGCGGCGGGGAATCGGTTGGTGCTGGAGACGTTCGCCGACCTCGTAACCACCCGCATGGGCAAGCTCGGGCCGGACGGCCCCTTTCTCCTCGACGCCATGGTCGCTGTCGCATCGGGCGGGAAACCATCGGCGGCCATGCTGCAGGAGCGCCTCGGCATCAGCACAGCCACGTCGCTGGTGTTGATGAAAGAACTCGAGCAGCTGGTGTTCGTCAGCGCGCCGGAAGGGACAGCCTCACGAAAACTGGAAGTGCAGCCCAAACTCATCCGCCAAATCGTCGCGCACATTCGGGCTCGCCCGGAGCGGGTGGCCTGACCGCAACGGGTCAATGCGCAAGCCGGCGCGGCAGCGCGGGTAGCGCCGAGAGATCATCCGTCGGCAGACATCCCCCTGCACGTTTGGGCGAAACCTGCGGGGGATTGACTCTCTCCGCTATGCTGGGGGTACTGCAAGTCCATGACGGACTCGCTGCGTCGTTGAACGCAAGTCCGCAACAGAGTGCATGCACTCGAGAAAACGGACTCTTCTCTTCTCGCCGGTGCACCGCATTGTCTGCGTGTGTAATCAGATCGGCTCGAGATCTTTCTCCGGCGAACGGAAGTGGCCATCGTCACTCTCGCCAGTTTTGCCGGATTCTCTGTGCGCTGCCGCGCTGTAACGAGACGGATTCGGCCTTGCCCCGAAAGGCAGAACTCTTGTCTGAAAATACTTTCGCCGCCCTCGGCGTTCCCGCTCCCATCGTTGCCGCGCTCAGCGCCAACGGCATCATGGAGCCCTTCCCGATCCAGGTCGACACCCTTCCCGACACCCTCTCCGGCCGCGACGTCCTCGGCCGCGGAAAGACCGGCTCCGGTAAGACCCTCGCGTTTTCCATCCCCATGGTCGCCCGCCTTGGCGGCAAGCTCGCCGGTGGCAACCGCCGCCCGGGCCGCCCGCTTGCCCTGATCCTCGCGCCGACCCGTGAACTGGCCACCCAGATCACCGTCGCGCTCACCCCGCTCGCCGACGCATACGGCCTCAAGTCGACCACCATCTTCGGTGGCGTCAGCCAGCAGCGCCAGGTCGCCGCCCTCAAGGCCGGCGTCGACATCGTTGTGGCCTGCCCCGGCCGCCTCGAAGACCTCATGAAGCAGGGCTTTGTCAACCTCGACGCCGTCGAGATCTCCATCCTCGACGAGGCCGACCACATGGCCGACCTCGGCTTCCTGCCGGTCGTCACCCGCATCATGGACAAGACCCCCGCCAACGGCCAGCGCATGCTCTTCAGCGCGTCGCTGGACAATGGTGTGGACAAGCTGGTGCGCCGCTACCTCCACAACGAGGTGCTGCACTCCGTCGACGAGGCCAACTCCCCCGTCGCCGCCATGACCCACCACGTGTTCGAGGTCGATGGCACCGAGACGAAGCGCGTTCTCATCGAGAAGCTCGCTTCGGGCAGCGGCCGCCGCATCCTGTTCATGCGCACCAAGCACCACGCCAAGAAGCTGGCCCGCCAGCTCACCGACAGCGGTATCCCCGCCGTCGACCTGCACGGCAACCTGTCGCAGGTTCAGCGTGACCGCAACCTCGCCGCGTTCTCCGCCGGAGACGTCAAGGTTCTTGTCGCCACCGACGTCGCCGCCCGCGGTGTGCACGTTGACGACATCGAACTGGTCATCCACGTTGACCCGCCGGCCGAGCACAAGGCATACCTGCACCGCTCGGGCCGTACGGCTCGCGCCGGTGCCGCCGGTGACGTTGTCACCCTCGTCCTGCCCGAGCAGCGCAAGGACACCGCGCTGCTTCTGCGTAAGGCGGCCATCGCTGTCACCCCGCAGCAGGTCAACGCCAACTCCCCCGCCGTCGCCGCCCTTGTTGGTGACGTCGCGGAATACGTCAAGCCGGTCCCCCGCGTCGAGCCCGTTCGTGGCCAGTCGCAGGGTGGCCGCTCGCAGGGCGCAAACGCCCAGCGCAAGGTAGCTCGTCGTGACGGTGCAGCCGGTGGGCAGGGTCGTAGCGACTCCGGCCGTTCCGGTCGTCCCGCCCGCGAGGGTGCTCCCGCCGGTTCCGGCCGTCCCGCCCGCCAGGGTGGCCAGGGTGGTTCCGGTTCCGGTCGTCCGGCGCAGGGTGGCGGCGCGTCCGGCGGCCAGGGCAACGGTGGCGGCAAGCTGCAGGTTGGTGGCCTCGTGCGTATGTCGCAGGGTGGCGCCGGTCGCCGCGGCGGCCGCTGATTCGACTCAGCCAACGCGTCTGATCCAGACATCCACCGGCACCGGTTTGCTTGGACTAATTAGTTCCTGACGAATCGGTTCTGGCTTAGGCCGGGTTTCTTCTCACACGAGGAGGGACCCGGCCTTTTTTATTGGCCCGGTCAGGACTGGTCGCCCATTTGCCGGACGATCGAGGATTGAAAGCGAAGAAGATAGCCGTCGGGGTCGGCGACCAGGAATTGCCGCACACCCGCCTCCCCCTCGCCGGTTTGGTACCACTTCGTTTCTGGTTGCATAAAGAGGTCGATTCCCGCGGCGGTGACCGCCGTTGCGATGACCTCGACGTCGGGGACGGTGATCTGAAAATTGATCCCGCGGCCGAGTGGCCGATCGAGTGGGCCGGTGAGCCAATTTCTTCCGATTCCCGCTTGTTCGAGCATGATGTGCGTGGAGCCAAGGGTCAGATAGGCGAACCGTTCTTCTGGACGCGAGTACCGCACGGTGAAGCCGCACACGCCTGACCAGAATTGGATGCTCTGATCCACGTCGGCCACGAGGAGCTCGGGAACAAGGGTGGGCTCGGAGTCGATGGTCACCGAGTCAGTCTCCCATTGACCAATTCGTCTACGCTGCTGTCGTGTTCACAATCCAAGAAGTGACCCCCGGCGGGCTACCTGCCGATCGCATTGTGCGGGAATACATGGTCGACGTCGCGTCGCGGTGGCACGGACGCCCAGCCACGACGGCAGAGGTTGACCGGGCACTCCGGGATGAGCCCTACGACAATCTCGAGGGAACCACGGGTGTGCTCTTCGCTGCTATTGAAGACGATCGAGCGATTGCCTGCGTCGGCGTGCGATACGTCGACGGTATAGCCGAACTGACCAAAGTCTTCACGCTGCCAGGTCACCGGGGCCGTGGCATTGGCTCACAACTGCTCCGCACGGCGGAGCTGGCGTGCCAGGCGCGGGGAATCACTACCATCCAGCTCGACACGCGAGCCGAGCTGCACGAGGCGTGCGCCTTGTACGAGCGCATCGGCTTCAGGCGCGTAGACGCCTTCAACGACGACCCATACTCCGATCGCTGGTACCGGAAGGTCATTGACCCGGGACTCGGATAACCGTTGCCCCAGGGACCCCGGGATCCTTCGATACCCGAAGAGCCAGAAGGGGTTGTCGGGTTGTCGACGACACAATCTCATTAGCGTCTCTTTAGACGAACCGGTTCCGGCTCTGGCCGAGTTTGTACTCACACAAGGACGGACCCGGCCATTTTTATTGGCCCCGTCAGGATTGTTCGCCCGCCCGCACCCAGTCCTCGGCTTCCCGGTCGAGGATCCATTGTTGCCGGGTCGACTCATCTCTGCTCACATCTCGGAGCCAGTACGTCTGGTCGGGATCCCAGCCGGCCAGGACGGAGTACCGGTCGCCTTCGACCGGGATAGCGCGACCAGCGGCGGAGAGATATCCGGCGATGGTGAGGTGGACGGCGTCGAAGTCCTCTTGCACCCGCGCCCAATCGGGAATCATCCACCGCCCGTCACGCCCGGTGGTGCGATACCAGTCATGTCGCCGGGAGGCCGTGGCTTCCATTGGATACCGGCTGCAGAGCTGGGCCCATGCCGCGGGACCGGTGATCTCGTAGACGGTGAGTTCGGCGGGCGCGACGATCTGCTCGACCATCGCCGAGTCCCAGCCCATCTCGTCCTCCACTAAGCCGAGTCCGGCCGGGGCCTGGCCGATGCGCGCCGGGACGGTGTGGGTAAGTGCATGCGGCGGTCTCGACCACCAGCTACCGCTCCAGTTGGTGGTTGCGTCGGTGGGGCGCTCGAGCATGGCGCGGGTTTCCTCCTCAACCTGCTCGACATGCCAGGTCTCGACGATCTGGCGGGCTGGCTTAACAGATTGAGGATAGGGGCCGTCAGTATCGGCAAAGGTGATCGCCCCTTGCTCATACGGGTCCAGCGGGGTCACCCATCGGTCTGTCAGCGGGGACCCGGCGATGATGGCAGCGACCCGCTCGAGCGCGGCACGGACCTCGGGGGTATTGCTGAGCACGTCCTCGCCGTCGGGCTGCTGCCAGTAGCGCGCGTTGTTGACCGCTGCTCCCAGCGCGAGCAGCAGGGTGCGCTCCGTGGGCTTGGGGAGAACAGCGTCACCAAGCAGCATTGCGACCGCAGAGGGCGCCGATGCGACGTCAGCCGCTGACGGTGCGGGGAACGATTCTTCCCGCACGTCCGAACCCGATCGGATAATCATCCGGGACATCCCGCGTCCCGGATCGAGGTTGTACGCGGCCTGTGAAACCGCCATCCTTAACCGTGCAGTGGGAATGCTCTGGTCCCCGACAACCAAGGCGAACTCTAGGCACAGGCGTCTGCCGCGGGGGCCAACGAGCAGGTCGGCGAGTGGGATGCTCATACCGGCCACCCTACGGCCCCGCACCGACCGGGTGCCGACCCGTTTGCTACGCCCTCCTGTCCTCCCCGATCGAGAGCCGAGGAGAACAGTGCACAACCCGCTGCCCCGTCGGTGCCCGGTGAGCGCGGGAGGAAAGACTTGGGGTATGACTTCCTTCACCTCCGACTTCCTCGAGTCGGCCACCGCGGTGGCCGCTTTCGGGGGCTCGGCGACGGAGGTTGACGCCCTGGACGATGAGCGGGTGATGGCCGGTTACAAGGCGTCGGTGGCTCACCAGCGCAAGATGGAGAGTGTCACCGCCTGGTATGCGGCGTCCATCGCCCGCCGCTCGGCACGCGAGCTCGGTAATGCGGGGCTGGCTCGCACGGAGGGGTTCCCCAACGCCGAGGCGCTGATCCAGGCCACCTCGGGCTCGTCCTGGCAGGATGCGGCAAAGCTGGTGAAAATTGGCACGATGATGGCCGATGTTGACACCGCCGCGGCCATCGAGATCGCCCGGTTGGCCGCGGAAGCGGCCCAGGCCGAAGCGGACCGGATCGCTGCGGAGCTGAATATCGAACCGGAACCGGTTGCCGTTGACCCGATCCTTTTTGTCCCGGTCTCGCCCGAGGCGCTGTGGCAGGCACCGATCTCCGCGGCGCTGATCGCCGAGACCATCTCCGCCGAGCAGGCGAACGCCGTCCGGACGGGGTTAGGTGTTGTCACCACCGCTGTGTCCGCGGAGATCCTGCTGGCTGCGGTAGTGGAACTGTTGGCAGGGCGGGACACCAGTTCGCGACTGTTCACCCGGGCCAGGCAGATGCGCGACCGCATCGATCATGCCGGGGTGCAGCGCAAGGAGATTGACCAGCGCAGCCTGCAATACCTGACCGCGCACCTGCGCAAGGACGGGATGGTCGCCGGCAGGTACGCCTTCGCCGGAACCGACGGCGCCCTGTGGTTGGAAACTTTCAACCAGGCCACGTCCCCGCGACTGGGAGGTCCACGTTCGGCCAACCCGGAGCAGGCTGCCCGGGATGCGATAATTCTCGAGGATGAGCGCACACCGGCGCAGATCGCCGCCGATCACTTCATCGCCTTACTGCAGGTCGGCATCGACGCCGACCCGCGCACCATCCTTGGCTCCCGCCGCCCCGCGGTACGCATCATCGTCGAAGAGACCACTCTCACCACCCGCCAGGACGACCCCACCGCGGAGGGAATTGGCCGGATTGAGGGAATGACCGACGCCGTCACCCTGGCCACCGTCGAACAGGCCCTCTGCAACACCGGCTTTGTTGGCCTGACCTTCGACCAGACCGGGCAATGCCTCGACCTGGGTCGCGACCAGCGCCTGTTCTCCGCGCGGCAACGGATCGCCCTCGCCGTCCGCGACGGCGGCTGCTTGGGGCCGGGCTGCGGGAAGCCACCGTCGTGGACGGAAGCCCACCACATCAATCTGTGGAAGCGGGACGAAGGCAAAACGAATGTCGAAGACGGCATCCTACTCTGCCGGTTCCACCACATGCTGTTCCACAGCAACGGTTGGGAGATCAAACGTGCGAACGGGCAATACTGGCTCATCCCGCCCCGCAACCTGGACAGCTTGCAGCGTCCCATCCTGATGCCCTCGAAAACCCAGGCCATCCGCGCGTTGACCGACCCGGGCCTGGCCGCCCTGCTGACGATGAATGACACCCCGGCGGGCACGCCGTCGGGAACAACGCGCGGCACGGGACCGGGCACCCCCAATCGGAATCCAACGCCGTTGCCGGAGACTATCGTGCCGATGAGGCCGAAGCCGGGTAGTTCCAGCATCGACCGGGTCAGGCTCGTGTATACCGACACAGTCTCGGGTGACGGCACAGCACCCGAACCCGCCATCGACCCGGATGACCAATGGCGCAACTATCCCCAGACCGACCCGAATGAACTTCGTAACGACGAAAAACCGCCTGGCACAGGTAGCTGACGGGGCCTGAGAAGCCCGGCACTGCCGCTGGCCTATTAGGCCCTGTAATACGCGTCGTCTCACCTCGATGTGAGTTGGGAGGGCAGTTCGAGCGGGATGTCTCGGATTCAGGCGGCGGGGCAATGCGCGATAGTTCTCCAACACCGATCTCCACGGTGATTTTCCTGGCCTGCTCGTCCACAGTGGCTGGCACCGGATGGCGCCGGACGCGCGAACGGCGCCGAACCCTGGGGTCCGACGCCGTTCAAGTTTTAGTGCAGCGGTCTCAACTCAGTTCACGGCGGGAATGCTGCGGGTCGCGATCAGCTGCGAGTACCACTTGGCGCTGTCCTTGAGGGTGCGCTCGAATGTGTCGAAGTCGACGTAGACGATGCCGAATCGCTTCGAGTAGCCGTAACCCCACTCGAAGTTGTCCATCAGCGACCAGACCTGGTACCCACGCAGGTCAACGCCGCGGGCGATGGCCCGGTGCGCCGCGGTGAAGTGGCGTTGCAGGTAGTCGGTGCGCTCGGGGTCGTGCACAGCGAAGGTCTCGGTGCCGTCGGCTGCGACATCCACCTCGCGTGTGTCGGCGAAGGCTGCGCCGTTCTCGGTCACCATCAGCGGCAGCGCCGGGTACTGGTCGTGGAGGGAGACGAGGAGTTCCTCGAGGCCGGCCGGCTCGATGTTCCATCCCATCTCCGTATACGGTCCGGGCTGGGCGAGGAACTCGACACGATCGGCGCCGGGCCAGGGGGATCCGCCCATGTCCTTGTGGCCGTCGTTGTTGGCCCGCGGGGAGATGCCGTCCCAGATGCGCACCAGCGTGGTCGAGTAGTAGTTCACCCCGAGCAGGTCAAGCGGCTGATGGATCAGCTCGAGGTCGCCGGGCAGCACAAACGCCCAGTCGGTGACGTCGGCGGTGTCGGCCAGGACATCCTCGGGGTAGCTGCCCTGCAGCAGCGGCTGCAGGAACACCCGATTGGCGAGGCCATCGATCTGGCGGATCGCCTCCGGACCGGTCTCACCCTCACCACGGATGACGTGCAGGTTGAGGGTGATGGAGAAGTCGGGGTTGTTGGTGACGACCTCCTTCAGGGCGCTGACGGCGAGGCCGTGGGCGAGGTTCAGGTGGTGCACCGCGGCGAGCGCGTCCGCACCGTCCATCCTGCCCGGGGCGTGGGCTCCGGAGCCGTAACCGAGGTAGGCGGAGCACCACGGCTCATTCAGGGTGGTCCAGGTGACGATTTTGTCGCCAAGGGCCTCCCCCATGATGCGGGCGTAGTCGGCGAAGGCGTACGCGGTGTCGCGGTTGGCCCAGCCGCCCTTGTCCTCGAGGGCCTGCGGCAGGTCCCAGTGATACAGGGTGGCGATGGGGCGGATGCCGCGCTCGAGCAGCCCGTCGACCAGGCGCACGTAGAAGTCGACGCCCTTCTCGTTGGCCGGGCCGGTGCCGGTCGGCTGGATGCGGGGCCAGGCGATGGAGAAGCGGTAGGCCTCCAGACCAAGTTCCTTCATCAGGTCGAGGTCGGATTCGAGCCGGTGGTAGTGGTCGTCGGCGACGTCGCCGGTGTCACCGTTCCAAATTTTGCCGGGGGTGTGGCTGAAGGTGTCCCAGATGGAGGGGCCGCGGCCGTCCTCGTTGGCGGCACCCTCGATCTGGTACGACGCGGTCGCGGAACCGAAGATGAACCCGTCCGGGAAGGTGAGACCCGAGTCGCGGTAGTCGGCGTTGCCCACCGTCGGGGCAACAGCATCCGCCGTGGGGGTGGCGGCGTCGGCCGTGGAGGTGGTCGTCTGGTCAGAGGTCATGCGCTCAGTTCTGCCTTTCCGTTTGTGGTGCTGGTGTAGTGGCCGCCGGCGAGCCGCACACGCAGCTCCAGGGCGGGCAGCGCGGCAGCGCCGGTGTTCTGCACACTGGTAATGGTCACACCGTCGGTGCTGCCAACGATAGTGATGATGGCCTCGACCCCGGTGATGGGGCTGGTGACCACAAGCGATCTCGGGGCGAGCGAGTCCCCGGCCGCGCCGCGTCCGCCCGCTCCACCGGTCGGATAGACGGTGACCTGCAGGTCGTCGAGGTAGTCGTAGTCTGGTCGGTCGATGCGAGACCCGGTCGGCAGTACCGCACCCTCGCGCACCCACAGCGGAATCGACAGCACGCTGTGGTTCTCGCGCCGCCAGGTGGGCCCGGAGGCGATCTCGCCCGTGAGGTAGTTCGTCCAGGTGCCGGCGGGCAGGTAGTACTCGACGTCGCCGCTGGCGCTGAACACCGGGGCGACCAGCAGGTCGGAGCCGATCATGTACTGCCGGTCCAGGTACGCCACGTTGGGGTCGTCGGCGAATTCGAGTTGCATGGGCCGCATAAACGGCAGTCCGCGCTCGTGGGCGACAAGACCAACACCGTAGAAGTAGGGCATCAGTTCGATCTTCAGTTGCGCGAAGCGGCGGGTGACTTCAACGGCTTCCTCGTCGAACGCCCACGGCACCCGGTAGCTGGAGGAGCCGTGCAGGCGGGTGTGGCTCGAGAACATCCCAAATGCGACCCAGCGCTTGAACACGGCGGGGTCGGGTTTTCCCTCGAAACCGCCGATGTCGTGGCTCCAGAAACCGAAGCCGCTGAGCGCCAGCGACAGGCCACCGCGCAGGGTTTCGGCCATCGATTGGAATGACGACGAGTTGTCGCCGCCCCAGTGGATGGGCATCCGCTGGCCGCCGGTGGTTGCCGAGCGGGCGAACAGCACGGCATCCCCCTGTCCCCGCACCTCTTCGAGAACTTCGAACACGGCCTGGTTGTAGAGCTGGGTGTACCAGTTGTGCATGGCCTCCGGCGATGAGCCGTCGTGCCAGACGACGTTGGTGGGGATGCGTTCGCCGAAGTCCGTTTTGATGGCGTCGATGCCCTGCTCCAGCAGCACCCGCAGTTTGCCCTGGAACCAGCTCGTCGCTGCGGGGTTGGTGAAGTCGACCAGGGCCATTCCGGCCTGCCACTGGTCCCACTGCCAGACGCTGCCGTCGGGGCGTTTCACCAGGAACCCTGCGGAGGCGGCCTCGGCGAACAGGGCGGAGCGCTGCGCGATGTACGGGTTGATCCAGGCGCTCAGGCGCAATTCCTTCGCGTGCAGGCGGGCTAGCATCCCCTCGGGGTCGGGGAACGTGCGGCTGTCCCATTCGAAGTCGGTCCAGTTGAACTCGCGCATCCAGAAGCAGTCGAAGTGGAACACCGACAGGGGGATGTCGCGCTCGCGCATTCCCTCGATGAACGAGGTCACCGTCTCCTCGTCGTAGTCGGTGGTGAAACTGGTGGACAGCCACAGCCCATACGACCACGCCGGCACCTTCGCAGGACGGCCGGTGAGGGCGGTGTAACGCTCAAGCACATCCTTCGACGAGGGCCCTGCGATCACAAAGTATTCCAGCGCCTCCCCCGCGGTGGAGAACTGCACCCGCTCGACCGACTCGGACGCGACCTCGAAGGAGACGTGTTCCGGCTGGTTAACGAGCACCCCGTAGCCGCGGTTGGTGAGGTAAAAGGGGATGTTCTTGTACGACTGCTCGCTGGCGGTGCCGCCGTCGGAGTTCCAGATATCGATGCTCTGGCCGTTTTTGACGAGCGCGCCGAAGCGTTCGCCGAGCCCGTAGACGAGTTCCCCGACCCCGAGGCTCAGCTGTTCGTGGACGTAATGCTCGGCGGGGGCGAGCCCGGTACTGGTCAGCCCGGTCTCACCGACCGGTTCCGCTGGCACGGGGGCGCCCGGGGCGAGGCTGATGTAGCCGACGGACTTCGCGGTGCTCGAGGTGAGCACCTTGCCGTCTGCCTCGAAGGTAAGGTTCCAGGGGGCGCCGGGAGCGATCCGGGCGGTGAGCGCGCCGGAGGTCAGCGTCCCTCCCTCGCCATCGGCCGCGGCAATACCAACACCCTGGCCAGCTCCATCGCCTTCTGCGGCGCCGACCAGGTCGAAGCCTGCGGACGGGCGGGTGCCCTGGTGGTGCTCGATCCGCACCCGGATCACACCCTCAAGCGGGGATGACAGGGTCACGGTGAGCATGGGCCGGTTCAGCACATCCCCCCGCTTCTCGATCACCTTGGTTGGTGCGTAAATGCGCAGGGTGTCGCCGTCTGGCATCACGTCGTACGCCTCCTGGGCGTAGAGGGCGCTGACGCCGGGGCGCACCTGCCAGTAACCGTCGGTGAACTTCATGCGGTGGGGTCCTCTCGGATGACGGAAACCGCTCCGGGGGCGACGGTATCCCCCGGGGCGAAGCGCGCGCCGGCGACCAGGTCGAGCCCGGTCGCCTGCAGCGTGAGTGGTTGGTCGGTGTGGTTGATGGCGAACAGCCAGCGCGCGGGCACGGCGTCCGATGAAACGCGACGCACCAGTTCGAGGCCGGCCGCGGCGACGGCGACGGGGATGATCCCGGCGCGGTCGACGAGCGCCTCGACGAGGCTGCCGGTGGCAACGCGGTCAAGCTGCGTCGATACGTATTGCGCGGTTCCCGCGCCAACGGTGTTGAGGGTCACGGCTGGCATCCCGGCCAGTTCTCCGGTCGCGTAGGTCGCCAGCACTTTGGTACCCTCGGCGGCGAAAATCGTTTCGCTCCAGATCTGACCAACCGATCCGTCCGACAGTGTGACGGTCTCGTCGGCGAAGAGCGGGAAGAACTCCTCGACCCGCACCCCGAGCACGTCGCGCAGGTAGCCGGGGTACCCGCCGGCGACAACCCGGTTGGTCTCGGAGACGATGCCCGAGAAGCTGGTGACCAGCAGGTGACCGCCCCCGGCGACGTAGTCTCCGAGGCGTGCGGCGTTGTCGGCGGTGAGTAGGAACAGGGTGGGTGCGAGCACAGCCTTGTAGCCGTCGAGCGGGGCCGACGGGTGGATGACGTCAACCTGGATGCCACGCGCCGTGAGCTCACGGTGCAGGGTGAGGGCGACATCGAGCGCGTTGACGTCCGCGCTGGGTTTGGGGCCGGAGCGCAGTGCCATGGCGGCATCGAAGTCAAACAGGATCGCGACCTGCGACTTCTCCACGCGACTGCCGAGCACCTCGCGGATATTTTTGAGGGTCGCGCCGAGGGCGGTCACCTCGCGGAAGATTTTGCTGTCGGCCCCCGCGTGAGGAACCACGGAGGAGTGGAACTGTTCGCTGCCGGCGGTGGACTGGCGCCACTGGAAGAACAGGGCCCCGTCGGCGCCGCGGGCGATGTGGGAGAGGCTGTTGCGGGCCAGTTCGCCCACCGACTTGGCTCGGTTACGGGCCTGCCAGTTCACGGCGGAGGTCGAATGCTCGATCA
>JAODAO010000117.1 GCA_025463465.1 Glaciihabitans sp.
AGCAGTGACACCCCAAAAGTGGGGCGGGGGTTTCGGCGGATAACCTGGAACGATCCCGTCAGGATTGCACCGAGGGTCAGCGGCTGGAGGGGGATCAGGCCCACCTTGGGCGGGGGAGTCCAACCGGGCCGGGGGCCGGAGGGCACCGAATAGCCGGGCAACGGCCCAGGCTGGGCGATCGGCGGAACAGCGGTCTGCCCTGGCTGCTGGGCGGGCTGCGCCGGCTGTGCTGGCTGGCCGGTCGGTTGCGAACCGGGCTGTGTCGCGGCCGGCGGACCGGCGGGATAACCGGGCAAAGGCGGTGGCGGGCTGGCCGGGGGAGTGTTCGCCGGCTCTCCTCCGGGGGACCGCCACGGATTTTCGTCGGACATCGATTTCCTCCAGCGGTTGGCCTGACAGTGCGCTCAGCGGTGCAGCTCAGACGTTTATGCTTTCACACTCGACTACTCTTATGCGAAAGCTCCTCATAAGGGGGCTAATTCCCAGATGAGGACCATGAACGCTCGAATTCTCGTCGTCGACGACGACATTGCCCTGGCAGAAATGATTGGCATCGTTCTGCGCACGGAGGGCTTCGAACCCTTTTTCAGCGCGGACGGCAGTGAAGCCGTTGACGCCTTCCGGCGCACCAAGCCCGATCTTGTCCTGCTCGACCTGATGCTTCCCGGCCTCGATGGTATCGAGGTCTGCTCCCGAATCCGCGAAGAATCCGGGGTGCCGATCATCATGCTCACCGCCAAAAGCGACACCGCAGACGTGGTGCGCGGGCTGGAAAGCGGTGCGGACGACTACGTCGTTAAACCGTTCAACCCGAAGGAACTGGTCGCGCGGATCAAAACGCGACTGCGCCCAACGCCCGAGACATCCACCGAGCTCCTGCAGGTCGGAGACCTTGTTTTGGACATCGCCGGCCACGAGGTGCGCCGCGGTGACAACAAGATCAACCTGACCCCGCTGGAGTTCGAGCTGCTGCTGGCGCTCGCCATGAAGCCGCAGCAGGTATTCACCCGCGAGATGCTGCTCGAGCAGGTCTGGGGTTACCACTACAAGGCAGACACCCGCCTGGTCAACGTGCACGTGCAGCGACTGCGCGCCAAGGTCGAGCATGACCCGGACAACCCCCGCATCGTGATGACGGTGCGCGGCGTCGGCTACCGCGCCGGCAGCATCTCCTAACCGAAGCAGGCTCCCGAACACCATGCGAGACGTCAACTGGCGGGCGTGGCGCAACCGCATGATGAGGCTGTGGCGCACGTCGCTGCAACTGCGCACCGTCGCCATCACCGTGGTGCTGTCGCTGCTGGTGATCGGGGTGATCGGCGCATACATGGCCGTGAGCGTCGGCACCAACCTGTTCGATTCGCGCCGCGACCAGCTGCTGTCGACCACGGGCCGGGCGAACATCGCCGTGCAGAACCTGTTCAATGCCTCGGCGGAACAGGCGGCGGCGTCCGAGATCGAGGGAACCACTTACGCGGCCTTCGACCTTGTCTCACGCTCCAACGCCACCACCGGCGGCACCCAGATCGCCATCCTGCGCAGCCCAGACCAGGACGGCCCGCGGGTTCCCGGCGACCTCGCCAGCACCCCGGACACCGCCGACCTGATCAACACCGACCTGCGCGAACAGGTCGCCGCCTCGGCCGAGGGCGACCGGCAACTGTACTGGCAGTCGGTGTCGATGCCCGGCGCGGACGGCGAGATGGACCCCGGAATCGCCATCGGCTCGAGCATTTCCATCCCCAACGCCGGCAACTACGAGCTGTACCTCGTCTACGACCTCTCCGACGCGCAGCAGACCCTCGACTCCGTGGTGCGCACCCTCTGGTTCGGCGGGCTCGCTCTGCTCCTGCTGATCGGCGCCGTCACCTACATTGTGGTGCGGCTGGTTGTCGGACCGGTGCGGCTGGCGGCAGAGGTGAGCCAGAAGCTCGCGGCCGGCCAGCTCGAACAACGCATCCCCGAACACGGCGAGGACGTCATCGCCACCCTCGCCCGGTCGTTCAACGGGATGGCCGACAGCCTGCAGAAGCAGATTGTGCGTCTCGCCACCCTCTCCCAGATCCAGCAACGGTTCGTCTCCGACGTGTCGCACGAACTGCGCACCCCGCTCACCACGATCCGCCTTGCCGGCGACGTGCTCTACGACCAGCGCGACAGCTTCCCGCCGGCCACCGCCCGCACCGCGGAGTTGCTGCACACCCAGGTGGAACGGTTCGAGGTACTGCTCGCCGACCTACTGGAAATGAGCCGCTACGACGCCGGTGCCGTGGAGATCTCGACGGAGCCGACCAACCTGGTGCACCTCGTCGGAAACGCGATCGAGTCGGTGTCGGCGGTGGCGGAGTCGAAGGGTTCCGAGCTGCGGCTCATCGCCCCCGGCGGGTATTTCGAGGCCGAGGTGGAGGGCCGGCGCATCCGGCGGATCCTGCAGAACCTGCTGTCCAACGCCATCGACCACGGCGAGGGCCGCCCGATCGTGGTGCACGTCGACAGCAACACCACGGCCGTGGCGATCGCGGTGCGGGACTATGGAATCGGTATAAGCGCGGCCGCGATGGAGCACGTGTTCGACCGATTCTGGCGGGCCGACCCGTCACGCCAGCGCACCATAGGCGGCACGGGTCTCGGTCTCGCGATCGCGTTGGAGGATGCCGCGCTGCACGGCGGCTGGCTCGAGGTATGGAGTGAACCCGGCCAGGGATCCTGCTTCCGCCTCACCCTGCCCCGCGAACGCGGCGGGGTGCTTGTCTCCTCGCCCCTCGACCTTCCCCCGGCCGACCCCGTGGCCGGAGGCGACGATGACTGACCTGCCCACGAATGACCGCCCGGGCACGCCACGGCGGCGCGACATCCCCCGTTCCCGCACCTGGTCGTTGCGTGGCGCGCTCGCCGTGATGGTGACGCTGGCACTGGCTGGATGTGTGGGGATCCCCTCGAGCGGCGGCGTGATCGCTGGCGGATTGATTACCGAGAATGAGAACTTCCCGTTCGCGGCGCTGCCGTCCGGTCCTCAGGCCGATTCCACCCCGTCGGAGATCCTCACCGACTTCCTGCAGGCGTCATCGTCGCCGGAAGACAACTACGAGATCGCCAAGGAATTCCTGACCCCGGCCGCCGTCGGCAACTGGCGGCCCAACACCAGCGTGCTGATCCGAGAGGGCAGCGGGATGATGGTGCAGTCCGATGAGGCGACCGTCGAGTACGCCGTTTCCACGCAGGCGTCCGTCAATTCGGTTGGCCTGTACCGGGAGGATCGCGCGGCGGCCACCCAGCAGCTCACGTTCGGCTTCGAGCAGGTCGACGGCCAGTGGCGGATCTCCGAACTCGCCGATGGCATCGTCATCTCCCGCGACAACTTCGAGGCGGCTTTCGCCGCGCACGCGCTCTACTTCTTCGACCCGAGCTACCGCTACCTTGTGCCGGACGTGCGCTGGTTCCCCACCCGCTCCAAAGTGCCCAACCGCATTGTCAGCGCGCTGCTTGGCGGGCAGGCGTCATGGCTGCAGCAGGGCGCGACGCTGACGGCGTTCCCACTCGGCACCGAGCTGTCGTCCCCCGTCGACGTCACCTCCGGCCGCGCCACGGTCGACCTCTCCGACGAGGTCACCACCTCGAGTTCGCTCGATAAAGCGAGGATGCAGCAGCAGCTGGAGACCAGCCTCGGCACCCTGAGTGTGAACACGGTCACGATGACGGTTCACGGGGTTCCCCTGTCCGTACCCGACCCTAGCGCCAGCGGTGCAACACTCACCCCGCCGGTCGACTCGGAGGCGCTTGTGCTGCAGGGCGACCAGTTCGGATTCGCCAGCACGGACAACTTCTCCGACGTTCCCAACCTCAGCGCCACGATCGTCGCACTTCGACCCCGGGCGGTCACCCTGGCCCGCGGCCAGTCCAGCGCGGCCGTGCTCGGCGCCGACGGCGCCTACCTGGCGACCACCGCCGACAGCGCCCCGCTTCTCGTCGACTCGCGCGCCAACCTTGCCGATCCGTCCATCGACACCTGGAAATTCGTGTGGTCGGTGCCCACCGACAGCGCGGCGGCCCTCCGCGCGGTGGGCACAGACGGGGTCGTCCACGACATCACCTCGACGCTGCCCGCCGATTCACGCGTGATATCGATGGATGTCTCGCGAGACGGTTCGCGGATCCTCTTCTACCTGCAGACCGACGCCGGCCCCAAACTCAAACTCGCCGCCATCCTGCGCCGCGACGGCGTTCCTACCGGCATCGGCGACCAGATCGACCTGCCGGTGGACAGCAACACCCCCGTCGACGCGACCTGGGTGGATGACCGCAGCGTCGCCACCATCTCCACCTCGGACAACGGCGAGGAGGTCACGGTGTTCCAGATCGGCGGCCCGAGCAGCAGCCTCGGGCGTGCAGACGGCGGTGTCAGGATCGTTGGCGGCAACGGTACCGACCAGATCAGGGTGCTCACCGCCGATGGTGAGGTGCTGCAGCGGCGCACCAGCGGCTGGCAGAGCTCCGGGGTGACGGCGACGGTCCTCGCCACCCAGCAGTAGGCCTTTGGCCGACCCATCGCTGTAGGCCCCGCTGTGCGCCTCACGTCGTCCACAGCGGGCGGTGCCGGGGATGTGTCCCCTGCCGGGCCGTGAGGTCGCGTGTCCACCGTCGTGGTCGGCGACGATCGGGGCATGAGCGCGCCGAATCTCCTTCCACCGCATCCACCCGGTTCCGCGAGCGGAAGCGATCGCGGTCGCGGTGCGAAGCATCCCCCTGGTTTTCTGCTCGGTCTGCTGCGGGAGGCTCTGCTGGATGCCATCGCGGTGCTGTTCCCCGTGGACTGTGCGGGCTGCGGCCGGGCGGATAGGTCGATCTGCCCAGAATGCCGCGTGGCGTTGGTAGGGATGGTGATGGTGCACGCGGGAGGCGACGGCCCGCCGGTGTTCACCACCCTTGACTACGGCGGTGTGGTGCGTCGGAGCATCCTTGCGCTGAAGGAGAGCGGCCGCACCGACGTGGCACGGTACCTTGCGCCCGCCCTCGCGGCAGCGGTAACGCGGGCGGTGGCGTCGACCGGCCCGTTAGCAGCTGCTCGACCGGTAGCGGCGGCTGGACCAGCGGCAGCTGCTGGACCGGCAAGTTCGATCGGAGCAGGAGCAGGAGCAGGAGCAGGAGCAGGAGCAGGGGAAGATCGCGCGGTGGATGTTCGGGCGGGGGAGGGGCGCGCGGTGGAGCTGGTGACGGTGCCAACCAGCCGGGCGGCGTGGCGCAGGCGGGGTTACGACCCGGTGCGGCTGATGTTCGGACGCACCCGCCCTCGCCCGGTGCGTGTCCTCTCCGTCAGGCGCCCCACCAGGCGCCAGAAAACCCTGGATATCACCGAGCGCGCTGAGAACATGCTGGGCTCGATGAGGGCCCGGCGACGCCTCGACGGGCGCAGGTTCGTGGTCATCGACGACGTGCTGACCACGGGTTCCACCCTCGCCGAGGCGGTTCGGGCGATCGAGGCGGCCGGTGGCGAGGTGCTGGCGGGGGCATGCCTTGCGTACACGGCGCGTCGACGTCGGCCGGGTTAACCCGCAGTGCTGGCTTGGTGAATTCCCAGTGACTTTGGCAGATAAGGGGTCTACGGTGGCAACACAAGGCGCGTAAGGTCACCGCCTGGCACACGGGCGGCGCGCAAGTGAGCTGGAGGAAAGCATGGACATTTCCATCACCGGTCGCAACCTGGGAGTAACAGACAGGTTTCGTGAATATGCGACGGAAAAGGCTGAAAAGGTTGCCCACCTCGCCCCTAAGGCGATCGTGTTCGAAATCAAGGTCTGCCGTCATCACGAGAAAGCATCGGGCCCAAGCGGCGACGATCGTGTGGAACTCACGCTGATCGGCCCAGGACCCGTGGTCCGCGCCGAATCAGCGGGCCGTGACAAGTACGTGGCATTCGACCTGGCCATGGACAAACTCGTTGAACGGATACGCCAGGCAAAAGACCGGCGCAAGGTCCACCGTGGCCAACACCGTCCCACCTCGTTGCGCGAGGCATCTGCTGACGGGTTCAGTGTGGTTGACATCACCCCGGCAAGCCCGGCCGTGATCGAGAACGTCAGCACCGGTGCGGTTCCGATCCAGAACACGGAGGCTGTCGAGGACGAAGAGGTCTACAGCCCGGTTGTTATCCGCACCAAGGTGTTCCCCGCGTCGCGGATGACAACAGAGGACGCCGTTGATCACATGGAACTGGTCGGCCACGACTTCTTCCTGTTCATCGATAGCGCTACCGACCGCTCCAGCGTGGTTTACCGGCGGAAGGGCTGGGACTACGGTGTCATCAGCCTCGATGAGACCCTCGACGAGGTTCCCGACACGCTCGCCGAGCTGCGGATGGCATCCCGCTAAAGTCTGAAAAATCACTGTACCGGCGCTGTGAGAGGCACTCGATGTCTCCTTGCAGCGCCGGTACACCTACGCTTGATACCATAACGAGCCTGTAACGGGTGGTTTCTGGTATCGAAGTGTGTTCGATACCGCCCCTCCCGTGCAGTCAGCGAGTCACGCATTGTGACGGGCGCCGTGAGGCGTCGCGAAAAAAAGACCCATGGGAGTAATCGGTGGCCAACGTTCTCGAACGCGCACTTCGTGTAGGTGAGGGGCGACTTCTTCGCCGCCTCAAGAACTACGCGAACGCGGTCAATCAGCTTGAAGCCGACTTCACGGACCTCAGCGATGAGGAACTGAAAAACGAAACCGTTGAGTTGCGCGAGCGCTACAGCAACGGCGAATCCCTCGACGACCTTCTGCCGGAAGCATTCGCTGCTGTCCGAGAGGCCGCGAAGCGCACCCTCGGGATGCGCCACTTCGACGTGCAGGTGATGGGTGGGGCAAACCTCCACCTCGGTAACATCTCCGAGATGAAGACCGGCGAGGGCAAAACCCTCGTCGCGACCCTTCCCGCCTACCTCAACGCCATCGCCTCGCGCGGTGTGCACGTGGTCACGGTCAACGACTACCTGGCCAGCTACCAGTCCGAGCTGATGGGCCGCATCTTCCGCGCCCTCGGAATGACGACCGGTGTGATCGTCTCCGGCCAGAACCCCCAGGAACGCCGCGCGCAGTACGCCTGCGACGTCACATACGGAACGAACAACGAGTTTGGTTTCGACTACCTCCGCGACAACATGGCGTGGCAGGCGAGCGACATGGTCCAGCGCGGACACTTCTTCGCCGTGGTCGACGAGGTCGACTCGATCCTCATCGATGAGGCCCGCACCCCGCTGATCATTTCCGGTCCCGCGTCCGGTGAAGCCAACCGCTGGTTCACGGAATTCGCCAGCCTGGCTAACAAGCTTGTCCCCGAGATCGACTTCGAGGTCGACGAGAAGAAGCGCACCGTTGGTGTTCTCGAACCCGGTATCGAAAAGGTCGAGGACTACCTCGGCATCGACAACCTGTACGAGTCCGCAAACACCCCGCTGATCTCGTTCCTGAACAACTCCATCAAAGCGAAGGCCCTGTTCAAAAAGGACAAGGACTACGTGGTGATGAACGGTGAGGTACTCATCGTCGACGAGCACACCGGCCGCATCCTGGTCGGTCGTCGCTACAACGAAGGTATCCACCAGGCCATCGAGGCCAAGGAAGGTGTCGCGGTCAAGGCCGAGAACCAGACCCTCGCCACCGTCACCCTGCAGAACTACTTCCGTCTCTACAGCAAGCTGTCCGGCATGACCGGTACGGCCGAGACCGAGGCGGCAGAGTTTATGTCGACCTACAAGCTCGGTGTTGTGTCGATCCCGACCAACAAGCCGATGCTGCGCAAAGACCAGTCCGACCTGGTCTACAAAAACGAGACGGCCAAGTTCGGCCAGGTCGTTGAAGACATCGTGGAACGCCACGCGTCCGGGCAGCCCGTTCTGGTAGGAACCACCAGCGTCGAGAAGAGCGAATACCTCTCGAAGATGCTGGCCAAGCGCGGCGTGAAGCACGAGGTGCTCAACGCGAAGAACCACGCCCGTGAAGCATCCATCATCGCGCAGGCCGGTCGCCTCGGCGCCGTCACCGTTGCCACCAACATGGCCGGTCGTGGTACCGACGTGATGCTCGGCGGCAACGCCGAGTTCCTCGCCGTCGCCCAAATGAACGGCAAGGGCCTCAGCCCGGTCGACACTCCCGAGGAGTACGAAGCCGAGTGGGACACCGTGTTCGCCGACGTCAAGGCGAGCGTCAACGAAGAGGCCGAGAAGGTCGTTGCGACCGGTGGCCTGTACGTGCTCGGCACGGAACGCCACGAGTCACGCCGAATCGACAACCAGCTGCGTGGTCGTTCCGGCCGCCAGGGCGACCCGGGCGAGAGCCGCTTCTACCTGTCGCTGCAGGACGACCTGATGCGCCTGTTCAACAGTGGAGCAGCCGAGGCCCTGATGGGCCGCCAGAACGTCCCGGACGACCTGGCCATCGACTCGAAGATCGTCAGCCGCGCCATCCGCAGCGCACAGTCGCAGGTTGAGGGCCGCAACGCCGAGATCCGCAAAAACGTCCTCAAGTACGACGACGTGTTGAACCGCCAGCGCGAGGCGATCTACAGCGACCGCCGTCACATCCTTGAGGGCGACGACCTGCAGGACCGCACGCAGAAGTTCCTCGACGACGTCATCACCGAGGTCATCGAGGTTCACACCGCCGAGGGCCAGAGCGACGACTGGGACTACGACGCCATGTGGACCGAGCTGAAGACCCTTTACCCCATCTCCATCACGGTGGATGAGGTGGTCAGCGAGGCTGGCAGCCGCGGCCGCCTCACCGAGAACATGCTCAAGCAGGAAATCCTCTCCGACGCCAAGCTGGCCTATGAGCGACGCACCGAGCAGCTGGGCGAGCCGGCCATGCGCGAGTTGGAACGACGCGTTGTGCTTAGTGTCATCGACCGCCGCTGGCGAGACCACCTCTACGAGATGGTCTACCTGAAGGACGGAATCGGACTGCGCGCCATGGCGCAGCGCGACCCGCTCGTCGAGTACCAGCGTGAGGGTTTCGCCCTGTACCAGTCGATGATGGGCCAGATCCGCGAGGAAACCGTCGGATTCCTGTTCAACCTCGAGGTCGAGGTCACCGGCGGCGGAGCGAACGCCGCGGTTCCCACGGTCGCCGCGAAGGGACTCTCGGGTAACGCGGCTCCCGCCGAACGCCTGAGCTACTCCGCGCCGAGCGAGGACAACAACGGCGAGGTCGAGGTCCGCAACCAGCGCGGCCAGGTCGAGAAGGCTGCAACCGCCCGTGCCCAGCTGGCCCAGAGCCAGCAGACCGCCGCCCTGACCCCGGGTGGCAACGAGAATGCGGCACCCGCCCAGGCCGCCGGCGCCAAGGGCGCCTTCGGCCAGAAGACGGCCGCGCCGGCAACCCCGCCGGCAAACCGTGCGGAACGACGCACCCAGGGCAAAAAGAAGTAGCCTCACACGACAACATCCCCGCGTTAGCTACTCGCGCGGGGATGTTGTGGTTAAGGGGCCGCAGTGCCGCCCCTACAAGACATGGATCGATTCGACATGCCAGCGCCGGTCCCACCCGCGCATCCGGATGGCGACCGCGGTCACCCGATCGTTCTCGTTGAGGATGACGGTGCCCTCAACAACGTCCGTTCCGATATTGCGCGTGATGATCGACCGGACGGAAACACGGGGGCGGTTCATTGGGGCACCCTTCGCCCGCAACGCCCGAACGGACACAAGCGACCGCCGGAGGGACTGCTGGTAGGCGCTTTCGGTGAGCCAGCGTGCGATCTGTTCTATGTTCCTGGCTCCGGCCATGGCCTCGACCATCACAATCGCCAGGTTCGCCAGCAGCGGCTCCGCGTCGGATAGGTCCTTAACTTCCGTGGGCTGGATGGTGAAGTGGGAGTCGACAGGCTCTGGCTCTTTGACGGGCACGCTGAGGGAACGCAGGCTGATCGAGCGCGGGTCGGGCCTCGCGTTCCTACGACCGCTTTTTCGCGGTTTCGGCACGTCGGCGGAAGGGGTTTTCTTCATGATGTACTCCAAGCGCTTCGGGTGCCTCGGTGTGCCCCGTTAGGGGGTGAGCACACTCAACCACGGGAAGACCCGGTGAGCGATTCTCAGTTCAGGGGTTGTGGATAACTCCGATAGCTGTGTCGTGCTTAGGACTACTGTCAGCGGATGAGATGGGATGACCTATTTGACGACCTCGAGAGTCAACTCGAACAGGAAATCGGTGCGGACGACGTGGACTTCCGCGCCGAAGAGGAGCGCCTACGCCTCGCGCGACTCGGTATGCGGGACCGGCTGCTCTCCCTGCATGCCGCGGCCACGATCCTCTCCAGCCCGGTACTGCGGCTCAACCTGCGCGACGGGACGCGCCTCGCGGTCGCCCCAACCACATTTGGGCGTGACTGGTTCTCCGCCGACATCGTTGATGGTGGCCCACGTTCGCGAGGCTGCATCGTGCCCATCGATGCAATTGCTGGGTTGACCCTCAGCCGGGAGCAGACCGACGCAAGCCTGCAGTCACCGGCCGACGACGCTGCCGAACGCAGCCTTTCGGCGCGACTCGGACTCGGGTTTGTCCTGCGTGACCTCTGCCGGCGACGGCACGGGCTCCAGGTGAACCTCCAGGACGGCAGCCTGTCGGGAACAATCGACCGGGTCGGCCGGGACCATTTCGACCTCGCGGTGCACGAGGCAGGGTCGGCCAGGCGTGCCGCTGCCGTCACCGAGTACCGTGTCCTGAGATTCAGCGAACTGATCCTCGTCCGCCTGTGACCTGTGACCTGTGACCCGTGACCTGTGACCAGCTGCACCGAGCAGCGCTGGTGTGGCTACTCCGTGCCGGCACCCGGACGGAGAAAGGCGACTTCCTCGCCGGACGAATAGTCTGCCTGCTTCCACAGCGCGAGGCGGCGGGACTCCTCATACAGTTTCTCGATGTACCCCTCGAGCACCGTGTTCTCCACCCGCCAGCGCCCCTGGCCGCCCACCTTAATGGCCGGCAGCTCCCCGGAACGGACGAGGCTATACGCCTGGCCGAGGGAAATATTCAGCACCTCGGCGGTGTCGGCCAGCGTCAGGAATCTTCCGATTCCGGATGGGGTGTCCGATTCGCTCATCCTCTGAGTATTCGTCCGGCGCTAGCACAAACCGAGGCCTGTGGATAAGTTCCGCACGACAAACCAGAACGAGCAATCATTAGACCCGTACGGTCAGCCCAGTGGATCGAGGACAGTTATGCCGCAACTCCCGCATGGCCGAAGTACACGTTCTGGGCGACGGAGGTTCTGGTTCGATCCCCGCTTCGCCATCGGGCTCGGCCTTGTGCTTGTGTCGGTCACCGGCGTGGTGTTCCTGGTGTCATCCACCGATTCGTCGGTCGTGGTGTTGGCCGCGCGCGGCACGATTTCCCCCGGCGACCGTATCGAGGTGGGCGACCTGGTCGAAACCCGGGTGCAACTGCGCGCCGCGGAATCCAAATACCTGCACCCGGCAGCGATGCCGGCCGATGGCATCGTGGTCACCCGCTCGGTCGGCACCGGGGAGCTCATCCCGGTGTCGGCGATCAGCTCAGCGGCCGGGATCGATGCGACAGCGATTATCCTCGCCCTGAGCTCACCGCTGCCCGGATCGGTGGAGACCGGGTCTCGGTTGGATGTCTGGGCCTCCCGGGAGGACACGGCCGGTGTTTTCGGCGCCCCGACCGTGCTTGTTTCGGCCGCCGACGTTGTTCGGCTGGTCGAGGAAGACGGACTGATGTCGTCCTCCGCCGGAAATTCCGTGGAAGTGCTCATCCCGCGATCGGCAATCGCCCGGGTGCTCGAGGCCGTTGCCAACGGGGCGTCGTTGTCCGCGGTTCCCCGGGACCTTCCCGTGGGGCGGTGACGGGTGCGCATCGCATTCTCGCTACCGCTCCTGCTCGAGGACCGCCTCGCACCGGAAGCGCTCCGCCACGGGCACGAAATTGTGGCGCGCTGTTCCACCGCGCACGAACTGGCGTCACGGGTAGAGCTGCTGAAACCCGACGTGGTGATTGTGGCCTCAACGGAACGCCACCTCACGGAGAGCCTGATGAGCGTCTGCGACGGGGCAGGCGTCCGCGTCCTCGCGTTGCTCGCGGGGGAGGCGGATGCCCGATACGCCACCTCACTCGGCCTGCTGGAAACGATCGCTGCCGACGCGAGCTGGCCGCAACTGGAGGAGGCCCTCGCCCGGTTCGTTTACAACCAGCCGGAACCGGTTGCCCCGGATCACCGCGGCACCGTGGTCGCGGTGTGGGGGCCGGCGGGAGCGCCCGGGCGCACCACCCTCGCCATCAACATCGCGGCCGAGATCGCCGCCGCCGGTTACTCCGTAGCCCTCGGCGATATCGACACATACAGCGGTTCCATTGCGCCCGCCCTCGGCATGCTCGACGAGTCTCCCGGGTTCGCCGCCGCCTGCCGTCTGGCCGGATCGGACATGCTGACCCAGCCCGAACTGGAACGAATCGGCCAGCGTTACAGCTCCGGCCAGTCCGGGTTCTGGGTGTTGACCGGCATCGGCCGTCCCAGCCGTTGGCCCGAACTGTCCGCCAGCCGGGTTGTCGGAACAATCGCGCAGTGCCGCCAGTGGGTGGACTACACAATCCTCGACACCGGCTTCAACCTGGAGAACGACGAAGAAATATCGAGTGACCTGTTCGCGCCGAGGCGTAATGCCGCCAGCATCACCGCCCTCCAGCACGCCGACCGGGTGATCGCGGTGGGCGCGGCGGACCCCGTGGGCATGGCCCGCTTCCTTCGCGCCCACGTCGACCTGGTCGAAACCGTCGCCAGCGGACGCGTGATGGTGGTGATGAACAAGGTGCGAGCGTCAGCCGTCGGGCTCAACCCGGCCGCGCAGATCGCGCAGACACTGCGCCGCTTTGGCGGCATCGACACCGTCACCGTCATCCCCGCCGACCAGGCCGGTCTCGACACCGCGGTCCTGCTGGGTAAAACCCTCGCCGACGCCGCGCCCAAGTCCCCGGCGCGCGCCGCCATCCGTGACTTTGTCGCCAGCCGCATCCTCCCACCGCCGGTGGTACTGCGCCGTGCTCGCAGGCGCCACGGCCTCATCGTGCGGTTGTGGTCGGCCCTACCGGGCACCGGCGCCCGCACGACATCGAGATGAGCGGCAACGGTGACGAGGTCCAGTGGGCATGATGGGGCAGGGCAGGGCAGGGCAGGGCGGCTCAGAGCAGCGCAGTGCAGGGGGATGTCTCCGACGGAGATTTTCTCCATCCGCAGCCGATGATTATCCGTGAATGCGCCCCCAAAACAGGGCGCGAGATGTCGTTATATGGCGAAGAACCGTACCAGGACACTCATTGGAGGCGACCTCTGCACTGACCGGTCGGTGGGAGCGGTTAGCCTAGGATCGTGTCGACCCTCAGTGACCTCGTATTGCCCCAGGGGCGTTCCAGTCAAGCGGACCTTGAATGGTTCCACCTGCTCGTGGGGGACTGGCAATTGCTCGCCGACCTCGCGTTCGCAGACATCGTCCTGTGGGTGCCATCACGAGACGGTACCTTCGTCGCCGTCGCGCACGCTCGCCCGTCCAGCTCCGCAACGCTGTTTTACCGCGACTTCGTCGGCCAGGTCATCAAGCCCGAGTGGAAGAGCCAGGTCACCGAAGCATTCGAGACCGGCAAAATCATCGACTCTTCCGCCCCCGACTGGTACGAGGAGACCCCCACGCGGGTCCGCGCCGTTCCGGTCCTTCGTCGCCTGACCCCGAGTGGCAATAAAACGACGGAAGCCCCGGTCGCGGTCATCACCCGCCACACCAACCTGAGTGAGGCGCGTACCCCCAGCCGCCAGGAACTCACCTTCAACGACTGCGCGAACGACCTGTTCGGCATGATCGCCTCCGGCGACTTCCCCGATCTTGGTGCCCCAAGCGGCCCCCGCCGTGGCGCCCCACGTGCGTCGGACGGCCTCATCCGCCTCGACGTCGACGGCACCGTCACCTTTGCCAGCCCGAACGGGCTTTCCGCGTTCAACCGGATGGGGTTCGCCGGCGAACTCGAGGGCGAGTCCCTTGCGGAAGTCACCACAGGTCTCCTCACCACTCGTCAGCTGACGGTGGATGAGTCGTTGCCCCTGGTGGTCACCGGCCGCGCACCGTGGCGAACCGACATTGAGGCGCGGGGTGTCACTGTCTCGTTGCGCGCGATCCCGATTCGCGACCGCGGTTCCCGCGTTGGTGCGATCGTCCTCTGCCGCGACGTCACGGAGGTGCGTCACCAGGAACGCGAACTCATCACCAAAGACGCGACCATCCGCGAAATCCACCACCGTGTCAAAAACAACCTGCAGACGGTGGCGTCGCTTCTGCGCATCCAGGCGCGGAGGGCTCACAACGACGTCGCGAAGGAAGCGCTGCAGCAGGCAATGCGCCGCGTTGCAGCGATCGCAGTAGTGCACGACACTCTCAGCGAAGGTCTCAGCCAGGAGGTTGACTTCGACGCGGTGTTCGACCGTGTGCTGCTGTTGATCGCCGAGGTGGCCTCAAGCCACAACACCACGGTTCATCCGAAGTCCAGCGGAAGCTTCGGTGTACTGCCGAGTGAATACGCCACACCCCTGGCACTTGCCCTTACCGAGCTGGTCACCAACGCGGTCGAGCACGGACTGGCTGGTCGTGACGGCGAGGTCGAGATCATTGCGCGTCGCACCGACGATTACCTGAGTGTCAAGGTCCGTGACAACGGGGTTGGCCTGCCAGAGGGACAGGTTGGTGCCGGCCTCGGAACGCAGATCGTCCGCACCCTGATCCAGGGTGAGCTGGGCGGAACCATCGACTGGCACACCCTGATGGGTAGTGGCACCGAAGTCACCATCGATATCCCGATGACCTGGCTCAACAACAAGTAAGCGTCGCTACAACTCCACACAGCAGTGCCCCTGCAGACCCCAAAAAAACCCGCCGAAACCAGAGTCTCGACGGGTTAGAGGGAAGCTAAATCAGGAAGCGCGGCGGGCGCGGGCGGCGCGACGCTTGAGAGCGCGACGTTCGTCCTCGCTCAGGCCACCCCAGACACCAGAATCCTGGCTGGTCTCGAGCGCGTACTGGAGGCACATCTCGGTGACGGAGCAGCGAGCGCAAACAGCCTTCGCTTTGTCGATCTGGTCGACGGCAGGACCCGTGTTTCCCACGGGGAAAAACAGTTCGGGGTCTGCGGTCAGGCAGGCAGCTTTATCGCGCCAATCCATAGGGGGTGCTCCTTAAATAATGCATTTACTGCATAGGTCAGTGACCTGAGATTTCGGAAGGGAAAGAATGAGGGACTCGCTCACAACACCGTGGGCGGCAAATCAACCTCACATAGACTCTCATATCGGGTAATTCAAATCAATAGTTTTGTATGGGATAAGGCTGTGAGCAGTAAACGAATATCACCACAGCTGTGGGCGTTGTGTGCCCTTTTGGCCGCGGAATGCGCATTGGTGGCCGCTGCGACGGTGTACCTCATCGTCGAATTGTTGGTCGCGACGCCCGACTCGTACGAGAGTGCGATCGCCCTCACCGTGCTCGCGGCGATCGCTGCAGTCTGGCTCGGATTCATCACGGTCAACGCATTTCGGGGGCGCCCGTGGATTCGCGGAGCCGCCATTGTCTGGCAGGTGCTGCAGATCGCCGTCGCGGTTGGTGCGTTCCAGGGAGCGTTCTCCCAGCCCGATGTCGGTTGGCTTTTGCTGCTGCCCTCTATCGCCGTGATTGTGTTGCTGTTCACCAAACCTGTGCTCGCCGCCACAACCCGCCGCGAGACCTCGGAGTAGGCGCGCGCCAAAAATGGCCGCCCCGGTAACGGGGCGGCCATCATCTTTTGCTTCAGGTCACTCAGGCGTCGAGCTTGAGCTTCTTGCGAAGACTTGCCACGTGGCCGGTGGCCTTCACGTTGTACAGGGGCAGTACAACGGCACCCGTTTCGTCGACAACGAAGGTGGACCGGAGCACCCCGGTGACGACCTTGCCGTACAGGTTTTTCTCCCCGTATGCGCCGTAGGCGTTGTGAACGGTCAGGTCGACGTCGCTGAGCAACGGGAAATTCAATCCCTGCTCCGCCTGGAATTTTTTCAAGGCTGGCGTCGCATCCTTGGAAACTCCGAGGACTTGGTAACCCGCGCTTTTCAGTGAATTTATGTTGTCTCTAAAGTCACACGCCTCCGTGGTGCACCCGGGCGTCGACGCTGCGGGGTAGAAGTACACAACAACCTTCTGACCGGCATAATCCGATAATGATACGGTCGCGCCATCCTGGTCTGTCAGGGAAAATTCCGGCGCTTTATCGCCCACTTCGAGTCGTGCAACTGTCATTCGGTACTCCTTGCGTCATTACTCACTTATTTCTCATGGTAGTGTTTCTTCTCGGTCCTAGATGCTTCTAGGCCACGCACCTCTAGCTCAATTGGCAGAGCAACTGACTCTTAATCAGTGGGTTCCCGGTTCAAGTCCGGGGGGGTGCACCAACAAAAGTGTCACACCGGGTTCATCGAATCCTGGTTCCAGAAATCATTCCGATCGGCTGTTCATCGTCACGGTTTGCTTTCCGAATGTGATGGGCACACCTGCAGAACCCCTGGTCAGTCGACCGGGGGTTTTCCTGTTTCCCGGATCAGCGCCGGGAGGATGGACTTGCGCGCAGAATGGCCGGAGCGCGCATGCCCGGGGCGAGCAGACCGGAGCGAGCAGACCAGCGATGAGCAGATCTGGAGAAGCGTGCGGCTCAGGGCGGTCCTACTATGGCCACATGGCAGAGACGCAGAAAAAATCTGATGGGTTCAGCGCCGAGGAGAAGGCAGCGGTGCGCAACCGGGCCAAGGAGTTGAAGGCGGCCGCCGGCAAGGCGGAAGACGCTGCAGCCCAGGATGCCGCGATCGCGGCGCTGGTTCCGGACGAAAAGGAACTCGCGGAAAGGATCCGTGCGATGGTCGTGGCAGCGGCGCCACAGCTTGATCCGAAGACGTACTACGGCTTTCCAGCGTGGGCGCGCGACGGCAAGATCGTGTGCTTCTTCAAACCGAAATCGAAGTTCAAGGTGCGCTACTCCACCTTCGAGTTCGATACCGCTGCAACCCTCGACGACGGCGCGGTCTGGGCTACCGCGTTTGCAGTGCATAACGAGATGACAGCGGCAGACGAGGACATGCTGTCAGCGCTCGTCACCAAAGCAGCGGGCTAGCCCCGCTACGAATCCCTCGATCGGGAATCCCGTCGAAGAATCCTGTCGAGGACAACGGATCACCCTGGGCAGCTGGCTCCACTGGGTCGGAGGATTACACGAGTGGGGGAGCGACGTCGCCCCCACGCGCAAAGCGGTAGCGCCATTCGGCTGCCCTGTTCCCGGGTTGGTAGATGATCAATCGGTGCTGTCCTCCCAGCCTGTTGTGGTCAAATAGTTGAAGAATCGTTGACAAACGCTCTGTTTGTCAACGAAACGGGGGGATCGATAATGACAGAAAACAGCACGCCCACGGGGCCGCAGCCGGACGATGCAACGCCGGACGGAATCACGCCGGACGGAGCAACGCCAGACGCGGCGCCGACCAACAACTCGACACCGGTTGAGCCAGCACCGGTCGAGCCAGTACCGGTCGAGCCAGTACCGGTCGAGCCAGCACCGGTTGAACCAACATCGGTAGATTCGACGCCGGTCGCACCAGTTCCAGCGGCACCACTCGCCGGCACTCCGGCAGCACCAGCAGCACCAGCAGCGCCTGCAGCGCCGGCCGCGCCGTCTGCTGCAGCGGCTGGGGTCGATGGCACACCGCCATTGCCGCCCACCAAGCGGAAAGTACCGATCTGGGCCTGGGCCGCCGGTGTACTGGTGCTTGTCCTCGTTGTTGTCCTGATCGTGGTGGCGGTGGTGCGCAACGGCGAGCCCGAAGCCACACCGGCTGGCACCGAAACCAGTGTGCCGAGCGACGACCCGGGCACCGCGACGAGTGCTGAGCCCGAGTCATCCACCACCCCGTCTGCCAGCCCGAAGCCGACCTCGTCGTCGACCGCGAACGCAGCCGGTTCTTTTGGTGACGAAAACGGATACATCGCGATCGATACCTTCGCCGACTTTGAGACCGGTCAGCCCGCGATTTGGTCGTTCCCCACACCGGCCGGCTGGGAAATTGCCCTCCTCGACCAGAACGGGCAGAACCAGATCGCTAACGCGGAGCTGTCCTGCATGTTCACCACCTCGCAGAGCCGCCAGCCGGTGTCTGACACGAGCGCGACCAGTGACCTGGCCGACAGCACAGTGACGCTGAAGTCGATCGTTGATTCGTTCGCTTCGCAGGCGCAGGACGCGGTTGTCACCGAGCTCGACAACGTCGACCTGTCGTGGGGTGTGACCGGCGGGAAGGCGAAGATCGAGTTCATCTCGTCGCAGATCGACTACGTGCGTGCCGACACCGGCGAGAACTACAGCACCATCGTGATGGTGCGTGCCACCCCCAAGATGGAGGGCCTGCTCTACGCCGCGGTGAACTGCCCGACCACCACGTTCGGCAGCGCGACAGACCCGACGCAGGAACTGCTCGACGGTTCCAGCGTGCTGCCGGGCTAAGAAGCGAACCTTCCGCGGGTCCGTCGTTCCGCGCGGCAGCACCATCCGGGGCTGTTCGCGCGGAACGTCGGCGATGTGGTGCCCAATACGCAGGGTCCACGGGTTTGGGGATCGTTGACCGGACGCCGACGGTGCACTACGGCTCGACGTCGACGGTTTACGGTTATTGCCCTGTGTCGCTCGTCCACTGGTCGGCCACGTTGTTCCATGCCCACCAGTCGGGATCATGGCCTGGCCACACCTCGACGCCGTCCTCGGCGTCCAGGTTGTGCAGACGGGTGATGGATGCCTGAGCGTGCGCAGCGAGCGCGGGGGTAGCCGTCCAGCCGCAGGGCCGGGCCCCGGTGATGTTCGCCCTCAGGTCGGCGGCGTCGCACGCGAGTACTACCGACATGCTCGGCAGCTTTATCAAAAACGACTGGTGGCCGGGGGTATGGCCGCGGGTGTCGAGGGCCTGCAGTCCGGGGGCGATGTCGGTGTCGCCGTCGATCAGCACGATGTCCAGCCCGCGTCGCAGGTAGTCGTCCGTGAACACCACGTGCTCAAGCCCGGCGACGGTGGTCGCAAACTCCCACTCCGCCCGCTGGAAGAAAATGGGTGGCCCGTCCTCGAGCAGGCGCAGTCCGCCAACATGGTCGGCGTGCACGTGGGAGATGCCGCAGCCGGCGAGGTCCGCCCACAGCAGCCCCGCGGCATCCACCTGGTCCTTCAGGGCATCCCCCGGCGCCACCACGGCGGTATAGCTGTCGTAGTTGTAATGCGCGGCGCGAGCCTCGGGGTCGCGGATGGTGTCGATGTTGAAACCGCTGTCGAGCAGTACCCAGCCATCGGCATACACCACCGCAACGGCGGTCACCGGCTCGAGCAGCACCCGGTTGCGATCGCCGCCGATAATCGACATGGACTCGGGGATCGGCTCGTACCCGAGCACAAACCGCACAACCCGCTGCGGGTACCCGGTGAGCGGCAGCAGGGCGCCAGCGGGCCAGTCACGTGCGGGGGTCATCGATTTCTCCTCGGTTGGTGGGGACGATGGTTGGTGGGACCGATTCAACAGCACGCGCATTTCGGGCAGATGACAGCCAGCCCCTCCCGTGTAACAGAGGTTCCCCTCCGGTTCGGCAGCGGTTCCCCTGCGTCGTACGCGCGGGCTCGTTGCCGGGCGGACAACGTGAAATCCGCCTATTTATTCCGAATCCGAATTTGTTATGTACAACCCTGAATCTCGCGGACCTGCGGCGTATCGTTGCTCAAATGATTCGTCCTATCATGGCAACGGTCGGCGAGCTCCGCGCATCGGGGCACGTCCACAAAACGCTGCGAGCAGAGATCCGCGACAACCTTCTCACCGCTCTCCGCGAGGGCCGTGACCCGTGGCCTGGCCTGCATGGCTTCGAGTCCACGGTCATCCCCCAGCTCGAGCGGGCACTGATCGCCGGTCACGACATCGTGCTGCTCGGCGAGCGGGGCCAGGGCAAAACCCGCCTGCTCAGGACCCTGAGCGGACTGCTCGACGAGTGGTCTCCCGTCATCGACGGCGCCGAACTGGGCGAGCACCCCTTCGCGCCCATCACCGCCGAGAGCCGGCGCCGTGCCGAAGAGCTGGGGGATGCTTTGCCCGTGGCCTGGCGAAGCCGCGACGAACGCTACTTCGAGAAGCTCGCCACCCCAGACACCAGCGTCGCCGACCTGATCGGAGACGTCGACCCGATGAAGGTCGCGGAGGGACGGAGCCTGGGGGACCCCGAGACGATCCACTTCGGACTGATTCCACGCAGCCACCGTGGCATCGTCGCCATCAACGAGCTGCCCGACCTCGCCGAACGCATCCAGGTCGCCATGCTCAACGTGATGGAGGAGCGCGACATCCAGATCCGCGGGTATGTGCTGCGGCTCCCACTGGACGTGCTGGTGGTGGCGAGTGCGAACCCGGAGGATTACACGAACCGTGGTCGCATTATCACCCCGCTGAAGGACCGGTTCGGCGCCGAGATCCGCACCCACTATCCCACCGAACTGGAAGACGAGATCGCGGTCATCCGGCAGGAGGCAGAACTCGTCGCCGAGGTACCCGACTATCTGGTTGAGATCCTTGCCCGCTTCACCAGGGCGCTTCGCGGTTCCAGCGCTGTGGACCAGCGCAGTGGCGTCAGCGCGCGGTTCGCGATCGCCGGCGCCGAGACGATCGCCGCCGCGGCCATCCACCGCGCTACCCGGCAAGGTGAGGCCGAGGCGGTCGCCCGGCCGATCGACCTTGAAACCGCGGTAGACGTGCTCGGCGGCAAAATCGAGTTTGAATCCGGTGAGGAGGGCCGCGAGGACGAGATCCTCGACCACCTGCTCCGCACGGCCACGGCCGAGACGGTACGGACCCACTTCCGCGGCATCGACTTCGCCGGCCTTGTGCAGGCGCTGGAGAGCGGAAACATGGTCACAACGGGCGAACAGGTTGCCGCCCGCGACTTCCTCGCCGGACTGCCATCGCTCGGGGAGTCGGAGCTATACGACGAGATCTCCGACCGCCTCAACGCGACCACCGACGGCCAGCGGGCCGGAGCCATCGAACTCGCCCTCGAGGGCCTGTACCTCGCACGTCGGGTCAGCAAGGAAAGCGGCGGGGGTGAAGCCATTTATGGCTAGGGCGAACCGCCGTCTCAACTGCGACGCCCGCTACACAAAATACCTAGGCGGCCCGGATCCGCTCGCCCCGCCCGTCGACGTCACCGAAGCCCTCGACGCCATCGGTGAGGATGTGATGGCGGGATATTCGCCGGAGCGTGCGATGCGCGAATTCCTCCGCCGCGGTGGCAAGGACCAGGCAGGCCTCGATGACCTCGCGCGCCGGGTGGCCGAGCGTCGACGGGAACTCACCCAGAAACACAACCTTGATGGCACCCTGCAGGAGATCAAGGAACTGCTCGACAAAGCGGTCCTCGAGGAGCGCAAACAGCTGGCCCGCGACGTCGACATGGACGAGGGTGATCGTGCGCTCGCCGGGATCCAGCTCGACAGCCTGCCCGCCTCACCGGCCGCGGCCGTCAGCGCACTTAACGATTACCGCTGGCAGTCCCGCGAGGCGCAGGAGAACTACAACACAATCAAGGACCTGCTCGGCCGGGAGCTTCTGGAGCAGCGCTTCGCCGGTATGAAGCAGGCCCTCGAGAACGCGACCGACGCCGACCGGGCCGCGATCAACGACATGCTCAGCGACCTGAACGAGCTGCTCGACGCCCACGCGCGCGGCGAGGACACCCAGCAGCAGTTCGATGACTTTATGGCCAAGCACGGCGACTACTTTCCGGAAGCGCCCGGCACCATGGACGAACTTCTCGACGCCCTGGCATCCCGCGCCGCGGCCGCCCAGCGGATGCGCAACTCGATGACGAGGGAGCAGCGCGACGAACTCGACGCGCTCGCCCAGGAAGCCTTCGGCTCACCCGAGCTGATGGAGTCGCTGTCGCGCCTCGACAGCAACCTCCGCTCGCTGCGACCCGGCGAGGACTGGGGCGGCGGCGAACGGATGGAGGGTGACGAGGGTCTCGGCCTCGGAGACGGCACCGGCGTGTTCCAGGACATCGCCGACCTTGATGAGTTGTCCGAGCAGCTGTCCCAGTCGCAGCCCAACTCCCAACTGGACGACCTCGACCTCGACAAACTGGCCAGCCAGCTCGGCGACGAGGCCTCCGTTGATGCCCGCACTCTTCAGCAGCTCGCGAAGGCCCTGCGGGATTCCGGTGCGATGAAACGTGGCTCAGATGGCCAACTCAAACTCACCCCC
>JAODAO010000123.1 GCA_025463465.1 Glaciihabitans sp.
GACGGTGGGCACAACAAACGAGGAGTCGATGTTGCGGCCGGCCAGCAGCGGCAGGATCGACAGCTTCGCCAACGCGTCCCGCGCGCCGTTGGCGTGGATGGAACACATCCCCGGCATCCCGCTGTTCAGGGCAATAAGCAGGTCAAGAGATTCGGCCTCACGCACCTCCCCCACTACCAGCCGGTCCGGCCGCATGCGCAGGGCCTCTTTGATCAGCCGCCGCAGCGTGATCTCCCCCGTTCCTTCCATACTCGGGGCGCGACACTGCATCGACACCGAGTCCCGGGCACCGACATCCAGCTCGAACGTCTCCTCGACGGTGACGATGCGCTCCGTCGGTCGCGCCACGGAGAGCAGCGCGTTCAGGAGGGTGGTTTTGCCACTGTGAGTGGCACCGGAGACCAGGATGTTCTGGCCGCTGAGGACACACATCCGCAGGAACTCCGCGGCCTGCAGCGGCAGCGAGTTGCGCTCGACCAACTGGCTGAGACTACGGATGCTGCGATTGAACTTGCGGATGTTCACGGACGTGTAGCGGCGGGTGACGTCCGGGATCACCACGTGCAGCCGGCTTCCATCCGGGAGGGACGCGTCGACGAACGGGGCGCTGAGATCCACCCGCCTGCCCGAGGACTGCAGCATCCTCTCCACCAGGTCCCGCACATCGGACTCTGTCAGCTCGAGGCTCACCGGCTCCGCCACCCCGAGCCTGGCCACAAACACCCTTGTTGGTTCGTTGATCCAGATCTCCTCGATGTCGGGATCGTCGAGGTAGGGCTGGAGGGGACCAAAACCGGTGAGGGCCGCCAGCACCGCGTTGGCGGCATCCACCTCGTTGGACAACAGCGGAAGGGAGCCGCCGAGGGCGCGTTCGCTGTAGCGCTTCACCTCGTCGCGAACATACCGGTCAGCGAGCCCGCGGTCGCGGGACAGGTCAACGCCGTCGCGCTGCACACGCTCGCGGATGCGATCGGTGATGATCGTGACGGCTCGGCTCATTGGGCCAGTGTTGTGGAGCGCACACCCGCCCGGGAGCGAATCACTGAATCTGTGGAAACTCGACAACCCACCCGCGCAGTCCGTCCACCGAGCGACGGTGCGGCAGCGCGAGCCGCTGCCGACTACACTGGACAGGCTCGCGGGAGTGGTGAAATTGGTATACACGCAGGTTTTAGGTACCTGTGCCGGAAGGCGTGAGGGTTCAAGTCCCTTCTCCCGCACCAAATCCGGGTGACTTTCGAGTTGTCACCCGTCGATTGTGCTCAGACTCTGGAATGCTGCACGCTCCAAACCGGGGGTCACGTGCACCGTGTGAGCGTGCCGGAAAGAGTACCCTTTACTCGAAGCACGACACCCGAAAGCCGCCGCCGGTTGGCCGTCAACGGCAACCGACGACTGGAGAGTCCCTTGGTATCCACCGCCCTGATTCCGTTCCTGGATCCGGAGACGCTGATCAATGGATTCGGCCCGTTCGCCCTGCTCGGGGTGTGCCTCATCGTGTTCGCCGAGACGGGCCTGCTGGTGGGTTTTCTGCTGCCCGGTGACACGCTGCTGGTGATCACCGGCCTCCTGACATTCACCGGCGCCATCGACATTCCCATCTGGTGGGTCGCGCTGGCCATCGGATTCTCCGCATTCCTCGGCGGCGAGGTTGGTTATCTCATCGGCCACAAGGCCGGCCCCCGGGTATTCGAGCGCAAAGAGACCGGCCTGTTCTCGGTCGAGAATGTCCAGCGCACCAACGCGTTCTTCGAGCGGTTCGGCGGTATTGCCGTGATCCTGGCCCGTTTTGTTCCCGTGGTGCGCACCTTCGCTCCCGTCGCCGCCGGGGTTGGCCACATGAGTTACCGCAAGTACTCCCTGTACAACCTGATCGGTGCCATGTTGTGGGGCGCCGGGCTGACCGTCGGCGGTTTCCTGCTCGGAAACATCCGCCCGCTCGCGGACTTCGTCACCTCCTACATCGACATCATCCTGCTGGCCGCCGTGGCGCTCAGTGTGATCCCGGCTGCGTTCCACTACTTTCGTTCGGCGAGTAAGGCGCGGCGTAACCGCAACGACGTCGCCGTGGCCGGAGAGAACCTGGCGCTCGCACCCAAGGACTTCGACCAGAACCTGACCGACTGAATTCATTTTTGGCACGAAAAAGCTCCCGACGCTTTCGCGACCGGGAGCTTTGTTCGTTTCGCGGGTGATGCCGCGGTGAGGTTCTGGCCGACTACTCGACCGGACGTCCGAAGCGGGTGGCGATTTGCTGCAAGGCCTCGCCAGCGGGGCGGCGGACCTCAATATCCGGGTCTTTCAGCAGGGCTTTGAGGGCGGTGCCGTTGTCGAAGTCTCCGACGGCTCCGATGGCACGGGCGGCGGCGGCACGAACACGGCCGACCTCGTCGTCGAGCATGGGCAGCAGGTTCTCGATGAAGGGAAGCTCGCGCAGGGCGACGACCTTCGCGGCCATCTCGCGCACACGCCACGCCTGGTTGGTGAGGGCCGAGCGGACGGCCATGCTGGCGGATTCGTGCCAGACATACATCAGCGCGCGGGTTCCCCAGAGTTCGGGCCAGTACAGCGCGGGGGCGCCGTCGAGGATGCCCTGGGCGTGCTTTCCCCCGACGAACAGGAGGAAGTCCTCACCGGCGTTCGCCCCGCCAATGAGGGCGGCGGCGCGGTCTACGGTGTCGCGTTCCCCATACAGGTTGACGGCCGCAGCGATGCGGTCGGCCGGGGAGGCGTTGACGGGGACGGGAGAGTTGTCGTTTGGCACCCCCCTAATCTACGCGGTGCCCGGCCGAACGGCGACGGCGGGCACAGCGCAGGGTGTTGCGGTGAACATTGCGGTCGATGCTGTGATGTATGTCGTGGTGGATGCCGTGATCAGGAGCGTGGTTCCCACTTGAACATACGACGGGCGAAGTAGAGCGCGAGCCCCGCCCACAGCACACTCGGCAGGATGAGTGCCAGCAGGTTGGACAGGTCGCCACCGTTCCAGGACACCCCGATCAGCTCGGCGATGCCACCGCCGGGCAGCAGGCGCTTGACCCAGGTGAGGTCGGCGGTGCCGGTGAAGATCACCCAGATCGCAACGCCGATGACAACGAAAAACAGCGGAAGGGTTGTCACCTGGGCGTGTTCGGGCGAGTTGGTGACCCCGGCGGTGGCGAGGGCGAAGCCGACGAACATCACCTCGGTGAGCAGGATCGCGACGATCAGCAGGGGCGCGTTTTCGGGGGCCGTCGCGGTGAACGACAGCACCGTGGTGACCAGGGCGACCTGAATGACGCTGACCACAACCACCGGAAGGACCAGCCCGGCGATGATGCCGAGGTCGGAGGTTGCGCCGCTGCGCAGCCGCTTCAGCATCAGCGTCTGGCGTCGTGCCGCAAGGGTGGTGGTGCAGGTGACGTAGACGCCCAGCGCGATCATCATGGTGATCTGCAGCGTGGCGGTGACGGCGCCTGCGCTGGAGGCGGCGCCGCCGGGACCGTTGAACAGCAGGAATGCGCCGAAGGCGAGCGGGATGAACACGGCGCAGGCGAGGACAAGCCGGTTGCGCACCAGCATTTTGAGTTCGGACAGGGCGATGGGAATCATGATTCTCTCCAGTCAGGTGAGACGAATAATGGTGCTGGAAATGAGGGGGATGTCGTGACGTGTTCCGACGAGGCGCTTTTAGGTTCTGGTCAGGGTGCGGAACACGTCGTCAAGGCTGGAGGAGGTGGCCGTGAGCTGCTCGAGCGTCACGTTCTTCTCGGCGGCCCAGACGAGGAGGGTGTGGAGATCCCCCTGCATATTGCTCGTCTCGATGACGGTGCGGTTGCCGACGGTGTCCCCGGGCAGCGGGAGGGCTGCGGCCTCCGGGGTGACGAAGGTGATGTGTGAGGGGTGGCCGGCCACGAGTTCGGCGAGGGTTCCCTCGGTCGCGAGTACTCCCTTGTGCATCAGGCCGATCCGGTCGGCGTGCTTTTCCGCCTCCTCCAGGTAGTGCGTGGTGAGGATGATGGTGCAGCCGCCGCGGCGCAGCTCGGCGACGACCTCCCAGAGCACGTCACGGGCGGTGGGGTCGAGGCCGGTGGTCGGCTCGTCGAGGAAAAGCAGTTCCGGGCTGCCCCAAATGGCGCTGCCGAAGTCGAGCCGGCGGCGCTCGCCACCGGAGAGCTGGCCGACCCGGGTGTCGCGTTTGCCCTGCAGGGCTACCTTGCCGAGGATCCGGTCGGCATCGTCGCTGCGACCGGACAGGGCACCGACCAGGTTGAGGGTTTCGTGGCAGGTGAGGTCGGCCGCGTAGCCGGTCTCCTGCAACATGATCCCGACCCGCGGGCGGACGGTGCGACGGTCGGTGGGGCTGCCGCCGAACACGGTCACCGTTCCGGCACTCGGGGCGCGGTGGCCCTCGATGGTTTCGAGGGTGGTGGTCTTTCCGGCACCATTGGTGCCGAGGAGGGCGTAGAGCTCGCCGCGGCGAACGGTGAGCGACAGCTCCTTGACGGCGGGGAACTCCCCCTTGGCCCCGTAGTTGTAGCAGAGGGCGGCGAGTTCGACCACGGTCGCGATTCCGGTGGAGGCCATTGCGGCGGTGGCCATTCCTGCGAAGGCGACTGCGGTCTTGGCGGGAGCACCAATACCGGTGTCGCCGTCGAGGGTGGGACGCCCAGCATCCCCCTGGCCTGAGTCTCGTGTTGTTGTCATACCCACAACACTGGCGTTCGAAAAATTTCGCGGACAGTGTCAGCAGACACCCGTATCCATGACTTATGTCATACCGCGCCGTGACGGACGTCACTGACGAGGACGGCGGGATGCTGGCATGGTTAGTGGCGTGACCTTTGCATCAGACGCCAGCGCCGCGCTCCGCCCCGCGGAAGACGCGCGGCGTGCGCTGTCGCAGATGCACCGCTACACCACCATCTCGCTCGTCTTCGTCGTCGCCGCCTACGCCAGCATTGCGGTGGTGGCGGTGGAGACCCTGCCGGTGCGCATTGCCCTGCTGCTCGGGTCGATTGCCCTGGTCGCGCTGGTGTTCTTCTGGGAACGCCCCGGGCCGCGCTGGCTGACGATCGTCACCCTGGTGCTTGGTATGGCCACCTGGCTGGTGACGCTCTGGCTGCAGGACAACCCAACGACGTCGCTGCTGCTGGGCACGGCGCTCGGGATCCTGCTTGCCCAGTCGAAGCGCACCTCCTGGCATCTGGTGGTCCTCGGGATTCTCCCCTTGTTTGTGCCACTGGGGCTTGCTGCCCTCTTCATCCCGGAGATGGCGGCGTCTGCGCCGGTTTATGCGCTGGTCGCGGCAATCCTCTACGGAGCGGCGGCCGCGGCATTCCTGCTCAACCGTTACGGCTGGAACCGTTACCTCGAGATCGACGCGGCCCGACGCACCGGGGCGGAGCTCGCGGTGGTGCAGGAGCGATATCGTTTCGCCGCAGACCTGCACGACATCCAGGGCCACACCCTGCACGTCCTTCGGCTGAAAACCCAGCTCGCAGACAAACTCATCGACCGGGATCCCGCCGCCGCGCATGAACACCTCGCCGAGGCCCTCGAGCTGATCACCGAGACCCTCGCCCAGACTCGTAGCCTCGCCTTCGGCGAACGCCGGGTGGCCGTTGCCAGCGAACTCGCCAACGCCCGCGAACTGTTCGAGGCCGCCGGCATCCGCTGGACCACCCACGGCTCCTTCCCCACCCATCCGCACGAGGAGCTGTTTGGCCTTGTGGTACGGGAGGCCACCACAAACATCCTCCGCCACGCGCAGGCGAGCGAGGTCACGGTGCGACTCGGCCGCGGAAGCATCGTGGTGAGCAACGATGGCGCACCGGCCACCCCTGGGCCCCTCAGTGGACTGGCCCGGCTTGGCGAACGGTTCGAGGTAGTGGGCGGGTCGCTGCGCACCGCCTCCGTCGGCGGCCGGTTCAGCACGGAGGCAGAGGTCGCGGACTCCCCCGCCGACGCCGACATTCGGCCCGTCTCCCCGGCCAGCCCGCTGGCAGATCGTTCTTCGGAGACCAACAAATGATCACCGTGATGATCGCCGACGACGAGAACCTCCTCCGTGGGGCCATCGCCGCACTGCTCGACCTCGAGGACGGCATCACCGTGGTGGCGCAGGCGGACAACGGGAGCAGCGCCGTCGCGCGGGCCGCCGAACACCGGCCGGACGTTGTGCTCCTGGACTTCGAAATGCCGGGAATGGACGGGATAGACGCGGCGACCGCGATTCTTGCGGCCCGCCCCGACCAGACCATCATCCTGCTGACCCGGCATGGTCGGCCCGGGGTGTTGAAGCGTGCACTGAAAGCCGGGGTGCGGGGCTTTGTGGCGAAGTCGATCGAACCGGAGCGCCTCGCCCGCATCATCGTCGACGTGCACGCTGGCCAGCGGTACATCGACTCGGAGATTTCGATGGCGGCGATGATCGACGACTGCCCGCTGACGGAGCGCGAGCTGGAGGTGCTGCGTCTAACGGTCAACGGCCTCGCGGTGAGGGAGATGGGGGCCGCGTTGCACCTGGCATCCGGCACGGTGCGCAACTACCTGTCGTCAGCCATGCAAAAGACCGCGACGGCGTCCCGGCACGAGGCCGCCCGGGTCGCCCGGGAACGCAGCTGGCTGTAGTCGACTGAGGTCCTGGCTCGTCGGCTGTGGTTGGGGCTAGCCTGTTGCGCTGACCCAGATCGACTCGAGCGCCTGGTCGCCAAGGTCACGGTCTTCGGTGCTGCCGAGGACCCGCACCACAAACGATCCGCTGAACGGCTTGCGTCCGAGGACGGTGAGCTCGCGATCGACCACAATGGATTCGGCCTCGAGGTGGCGCAAGAGAATGGGGTCGCTGTCACTGATCCGCACCACGCGGGCGGTGACTCCCTCCGGGGCGTCGCGCAGCAGCATCCCAACGGGCTGCACGATGGTGCCGTCTTTCGACGGGATCGGGTCGCCGTGGGGGTCGCGGGTGGGGTGGCCGAGCTGGCTGTCGATGGAGTCGAGCAGGCGGTCACTGACGGCGTGCTCGAGGATCTCTGCCTCGTCGTGCACCTCGTCCCATCCGTAGCCGTACTGCTGCACCAGCCAGGTTTCGATGAGCCGGTGCCGGCGGAGCATTCGCAGGGCGAGGCCCGTCCCGGTTTCGGTGAGGGTGACGGCGCCGTAGGGAATGTGGGTGACCAGGCCGAGCGTGCTCAGCTTTTTGACCATCTCGGTCACCGATGATGCGGCGAGGCCGAGCCGGGCGGCGAGCACCGAGGAGGTGATCGGAGCATCCTGCCACTCGGTGTGCGCATAGATGACCTTGACGTAATCCTCCATTACCGTCTGGGATCTCACGGGTGCCTCCTGGGGATTCGCGGTCGATGGTGCACACCGCGCACATACTGGAGCGCCGCGCGCAGCGGCTGTTACTGGCTGAAAACGGTGAGCACGATGAGAGCAATGTTCAGCGCAACCACCAGCACAACGATGATGCCCAAAAGGATGCGCACCGTATGGCCGTTCACCAATTCTCCCATTACCGCGCGGTCGTTGGTGAGCCGGAGCAACGGGACGAGGGCGAACGGGATGCCGAAGCTGAGCAGGATCTGGCTGAACACGAGCGCGCTGGTGGGATCCGCGCCGGCTCCGAGCACCACAAGGGCGGGGATCAAGGTGATGAACCGGCGCGCGAAGATGGGGATCCGCTTTTTGAGCAGCCCGGCCATAATCGTTGCTCCCGCGTAGCTTCCGACGGAGGTGGACGCCAGCCCGGAGGCCAACAGCCCGATCGCGAAGACCAGGGCGATGCCGGGGCCGAGGGTGTCCTGGATAGCGGAGTGGGCGCCCTCGATGGTGTCGGTGCCGCCAACACCACGCAGGTTCACCGCGGCCAGCAGCAGCATTCCGAGGTTGACCACCCCGGCGATGGTCAGGGCGATGATGACGTCCCAGCGGGTGGCTTTGAGGAGCCGGCGGGAATCGGCAGCGCCTTCAGCCTTGCCATGGCGGTCCCTCGCGAGGGCGGAGTGCACATAGATGGCGTGTGGCATCACGGTGGCGCCGAGCATACTCGCGGCGAGGAGCACGGAATCGGTGCCCTCGAACCGCGGTACCAGTCCCTCCACGATCGATCCACCATCCGGCGGGTTCACCACAAGGCCGGCGAGGAAACCGATCGCGATGATCGCGAGCATCGCCATCACCACGGTCTCGAACGGCCGCTGGCCGAATCGGCTTTGCACGGCGAGCATCACCATGGACACGGCGCCGACGATCACCCCGCCGAGCAGCAGGGGGAGGTCGAACAGCAGATGCAGGGCGATGGCACCGCCGATTACCTCGGCGAGGTCGGTGGCAATGGCCACCAGCTCGGCCTGCAGCCAGAACGCTCGGCGCTGGCCGGCCTTGAGCCTCTCTCCCAGGAGTTCCGGGAGGGTTTTGCCGCTGACGATGCCGAGCTTGGCCGATTGGTACTGCACAAGTCCCGCCATCAGGTTGGCGGCGACAAGCACCCAGACCAGCAAATACCCGTAGCGGGCACCGCCCGTGAGGTTCGCGGCCACGTTGCCGGGATCGACATACGCGATCGCGGCGACGAACGCGGGACCGAGCAGAAGGATGCCCCTGACGGAGCGTCGCGGCGCGGCGCTGGTCTTTCGGGCAGTCTGGACATCCAATTTCGGCATACCGAAACAATAGACCACTTCCCCGGTTCGTGCAGTCCGCCACCCGCAACGGTGGTGCAGGGAACCGCAAATCGGCGGACCATACGCGGAACTGGCCGAGAAGCGCCGCGACACCGTCGCAGCTGGCGCTCGGCGCGGCAGACTGACCGCTCGAGCCCAGGCTCTTAACGACAAAGCTGGCCCACCCCATCAACACGATCGGGTGGGCCAGCGGTGTTCGCGGTGCAGCGGGTAAAGCTGCGTTGGGTGAGGCTAGAGCAGTATGCTGCGTACCACCGGCAGTAGGCGGGTGAAGGCGATGGTGCGGTGGCTGATCTCGTTCTTCTCGTCCGGGCTGAGCTCGGCGGCGCTGACGGTGAGACCCTCCGGCTGGAAGATCGGGTCGTACCCGAAGCCGTCGGCGCCGGCGGCCTCGGTGAGCAC
>JAODAO010000039.1 GCA_025463465.1 Glaciihabitans sp.
CTGCGGCCGGGTGGCAACGCTGGCGCCCGCGGTGCCGCCCGCGACATGGGAGAACATCGGCTGGTACAGGTGATGACTTCGCGGCTCGATCACCACGATGTCGTCTACCCCGTAGCGTCGCAGTCGACCAGACACGGATAGCCCGGCGTTGCCTCCGCCGATCACCACCACCTGGAAATGATTCTTCGTTGTGGTGTCCTCGGTCATGAGGCGACAGTACCGGGCCAACTGTGAGGTTTCCTAAGACCGGCTGTACGTTCGGCGGTGTTCAGGGGGATGCTGCGGGATGCTGCGGCGGGCAGCCGCATCAGCCGCCCCACCCCGTGATGCCGGCGCACACATCGCGAGGTCACTTCTTCTTCGCGGCCGCCTTCACCGCCTTCTTCGTTTCACGAACCTGCGCGAGCGAGTCAGCAGACACGATGTCGGCCACCGAACGGTATGACCCGTCCTCGCCGTAGGGGGCGGAGGCTTCGCGCCAGCCCGACGCGGTGAGTCCGCGCTGCTTGCCGAGCAGGGCGAGGAAGATTTTCGCCTTTTGCTCGCCGAAGCCGGGCAGTTTAAGCAGTCGACGGCGGATCTCCGCTCCGTCGGGGTCCCCCGACGTCCACAGGGTCTCGGTATCGCCGTTCCAGTCATCCGAGATGGCCTGGGCCAGGCTCTGGGCCCGTCCAGCCATCGAGCCGGGATAGCGGTGCACCGCGGGAGTCTCCTTGAACACATCCACCAGCTTGTCCGCATTAAACCCGGCGAGCGCGGCGGGGTCAAGAGTGCCGGTGCGCTGCAGCACTTTCAGTGGTCCCGCGAAGGCCGTCTCCATGGCCACCTGCTGGTCGAGCAGCATCCCGAGCAGCAGGGCAAACGGATTGTCGCTCAGGAGTTTGTCGGCGTCGGCGTCGCCGGTGATGTGCAGTGTCATCCGAACATTGTTTCATCACCGCCCGCCCGTCGGGTCAGTCGGAGACCGGCGGCCCGCTCGTCGTTGCGCTGTGAGCATACGAGCTTCCACAACCACCGGCTTCCCCCTACGGTCGGGATGACAGGCAACACGGGCCCCTCGCGGAAAGAGGAAACCATGGAACTCATTTTTGTGCACGGCGCCCTGGTGCGTGACGGGCAGTGGTGGTGGCAGCCGACCGCCGATCTCCTGTTGGAACGCACCGGTATCCGTAGTCGGGCCGTTGCCCTGCCGTCCTGCGGTGAAACCACGGAAGAGGAGCTGGCGGGTGGGCTGGTTGCCGACGCCGCAGCGCTTCGCCGGGAACTCGACGGGGTGGACTCCGCGATTGTGGTGGGCCACTCCTACGGTGGCACCGTCATCGCCGAGGCCGGCCGGCACCCCGCGATCGAGCACCTGCTCTACATCTCGTCCTACCTGCCCGATGTTGGCCAGGCGCAGGGCATGATCATGAGCGGTGAGAGTGACCCGGTGTCGATCGGTGACAACGGCGACGGCACCCTCGGTGTGGTCGGCTACGACGCCGCGTCGTTTGGGCAACGTTTCCTGCAGGACACCGACACCGACACCCAGCGGCTGGCGTTCGAACGGGTGACCACTCAGGCTGTTGGCGCGTTTATCACCCCAACGACCGCCGCGGGCTGGCAGGGTGTCGACTCGACCTATCTGATCTGCGGCCAGGATCACAGCACCTCCGTGGAGCTACAGCGTTTTCATGCCGGCCGAGCCACACGGTCCGTCGAGCTACCGACCGGGCACCACCCGTTCATCTCCCGACCAGAATTGGTCGTTGAACAGCTGGAGGCGATGCTGCGTTCGGCGTAGCCGTCACGGTGACCACCGCCGAGCCTGCCGTCGCACGGTCTTACGTAACAGGTATGTGAAATCTGGCTGCAAGGCCTGCGGTTGCGGTTACGTCGGGGCGTAGTTTGTCTGCATGGTCTCGACAACTGAAGCAGGCGCCGTCAAGCACAGTGAGCTCAAGCGCTCGATCACCACCAAACAACTGTATTTCTATGTTGTGGGGGATGTCCTCGGCTCCGGCATCTACGTGCTTGTTGGCCTCGTCGCCGCGGCCGTGGGTGGCGCGTTCTGGATGGCCTTCCTCGCCGGCGTCGCCATCGCCACCATCACCGGGCTTGCCTACGCGGAGCTGGTCACCAAGTATCCGCAGGCCGCCGGCGCCTCGCTCTACATCAACAAGGCGTTCCGCAGCCCGATCCTGACGTTTTTCATCACGATCTGTATGTTGTCGGCGAACATCGCCGCGGTCGGGTCGCTCGCGTCCGGCTTCGTGCGCTACTTCAGCGACCTGATCGGCCTGCCGGACGACGCGATCTGGGGCGCGACCATCATCGCCCTCGCGTTCGTCGCCATCATCACGGCCATCAACCTGATCGGCATCACCGAATCGGTTGTCGCCAACGTGGTGATGACCTTCGTTGAAATCACCGGCCTGGTCATCGTGGTGATCATCGGGGTCATCGCCCTGGTCGAGGGCGTCAACGACCCGTCCGTGCTCCTGCAGTTCAACGCGGAGGGCGGCTCGCCTATCCTGGCGGTGCTCGCCGGAGTTTCCCTGGCGTTTTTCGCGATGACCGGTTTCGAGAACGCCGCCAACGTGGCGGAAGAGACCATCAACCCCTCCCACGCGTTCCCGCGGGCACTCATCGGCGGAATGATGACGGCCGGCGTCGTTTACGTCCTCGTCTCGATCGCCGCTGCCCTCGCCGTCCCCATTGAAACGCTCGCTGGCAACACACTCCTCGAGGTCATCAGGGCGGACCTGTTTTTTATCCCGGCGACGATCATGCTCGTTGTCTTCGGTGTTATCGCGATGATCGCCATCAGCAACACCGCGCTGGTCACCGTGGTCGCCCAATCCCGCATTCTCTTCGGGATGGCGAGGGAGAACGTGGTGCCGGCCATCTTCGCCAAAATCCACCCCACCCGGCGCAGCCCCTACGTCGCACTGGTGTTCGGCGCCGCCATCGTCGGCCTGCTCCTGGTCATCGGAGCGGCGATTCGCACCAGCCAGGCGGGCCTGCCAGAAGACGAACAACTCGACATCGTCGACCGTCTTGCCACCATCACCGTGGTGTTCCTGCTCTTTATCTACGCCCTGGTCATCGTCGCCTGCCTCAAGCTGCGGGGAACAGACGAGGGCACAGACATCTACCGGGCCAACACCCCGCTACTGATCGTCGGTATCCTCGGCAACCTTGCGGTCCTCGTCTATACCCTGATCGACGACCCTGAGGCCCTTTACTGGGTGGCCGGCCTGCTGGCCGTCGGCGTGGTGCTCTACATCGCTCAGAACGTCTTCGGCACAAAGAAGGCAGGCCCACCCAGCCCAGACGTCGGAGCCCAGAACCAGATGGATCCGGCTTCACCGAGCAAGGAACTTTGAGCCATGCACGTCATCGTCGCCACGGACGGATCCCAGGCCTCCCTCGTAGGTGCACGCCAGTTCAAGTGGATCGCTGACTCCCGCGAAATCACCGACGTGACGATTGTCGCCGTCGTCAGCCCATACGCGGCGGTCCCGTTCGCCAACGAACTGGGCCCACAACGAACCCAGGGGCAGACCGAGCTCAACTTCACCGAGGAGGCGCGGGTCGCCCTGGAGACGGTCGCCGTGGAGTTCGACGGCTGGGGCCCCCGCATCCACACGGAAATCCGCAGCGGCTCCCCCGCCCAGGAAATCATCCGGGCCGCTGAGGACCTCGACGCCGACCTCATCGCGATGGCGTCCGGCAGCCGCGGCCTCAGTCGCACGATCCTGCTCGGCAGCACGGCATCCCGGGTCCAGCACTCCGCACCGTGCCCGGTGCTCGTCTGCCGACCAACCCCACATAGCGAGCGAGCGCTCCGCTGATGATGCCCGCTGAGCGTGCCCGTTTCGCATAACTACCAGGCCCCCTGTCAAGCGGCAAAATATCCGGTCCTCCTGGTTCCAAAACGCCAGAGCTGAACTAGTTAGGCAGCAGACTGGGAGCACCGCGCGGTTGCCATGCATCTCAGCGGCACCAGGGAGCGTGTCCGATGAAGGCTGCGAGGCGAAACGGTTCCCCCGCACGACGGCCACGCGCCAACGCTCGGGGTTCCGGACACCGGCGCGACGCAGGACAGCAGCACGTCACCGCACGCAGATGGACTGCGGCCGTGCTTCTGATCGTGTTGGCTGTTGCCACCCCCGCGAGTGCGCGACTGGTCGACTTCACTCTGAGGGTCGGCGAGGGTGCGCTCGCTGAACCCGGTGTCGCCCGGTTCTACGCCACCCCCGTCCCCTCCCCCGCTGCGGCACCACCGGGAACGATCGAGCGGCGGGAGCGTGTCACGGCCGCGCTCGACGGAACGATCGCGTGGCGCATCATCTACCACTCGGTCGATGTCAACGGCGCCGACATTCTGGTGTCCGGCCTGGTCATCGCGCCGGATACACCGGATGCACCGGATACACCGGATGCACCCGATGCACCGGATGCACCCGATGCACCGGGTGCACCCGATGCACCGGGTGCACCCTCACGCAACACGCTATCCCCCGACGCTGGGCGGACGGTTGTCTCCTGGGCGCACCCCACGACGGGTACCGCGCCGCGATGTGCCCCCTCCAGCGGTGTCGCACCGTTCGCACTCATCGAGGGCCTCGCCGACCTGATCGCAGCTGGCAACATCGTCGTCGCCACCGACTACGCCG
>JAODAO010000048.1 GCA_025463465.1 Glaciihabitans sp.
CCCCAACGCGATCGCCGCACGGGACGCCTTCCAGGGCCCTTCGCTGAAGCACTGGTTCGGGACCGACGAGTCGGGCCGCGACATCTACAGTCGCGTGGTCGCCGGCACGTCGACGTCCCTGCTGATCGGCGTCTCGGCGACGGCGATCGGGCTCGTGCTCGGCCTGGTCCTCGGGGTTCTCGCCGGGTTCGGCGGCCGGGCACTGGACTTCACCGTCAATCGGACGATCGAGGTGCTGTTCGCGTTCCCCGGCCTGCTGCTCGCGCTGTTGTTCATCGCGGTCGCGGGCCCAGGCCCCATCACCTCCACGGTCGCGGTGGGCCTTGCCACCGCCCCTGGTTACGCCCGGCTGATCCGCAGCCAAATCCTCAGCGTCCGTCGCTCCGCATACGTGGAGGCCGCCGTGGTGCTCGGCCGCGGCTGGTGGCGCCGCCTCGCGCAGCACATCCTGCCGAATGTGGCCGGCACCCTTTTTGTTCTCGTCACCCTCGGCATCGGCCAGTCCATCGTGTGGGCGGCATCCCTGAGCTACCTCGGGCTCGGCGTCACCCCACCCGCCGCCGAATGGGGTGCGATGCTCAACTCCGGCCGCACCTACATCGCCTCCTTCTGGTGGATGACGTTTTTCCCCGGTTTTGCCATTGTCCTGGCAGCCGCGAGCACCACGCTGCTGGGCCGCAGCCTCCAGAACCGAGCGCGATCATGACCGCAGACACCCCGTCGACCACGACCCAACGCCCCGTCCTGCGCGTCAGCGACCTGACCGTGAGATTTGGTGGGGCAGATGCGTCCCCGGCAGTCTCCTCCGTCTCCTTTTCGATCAACTCCGGCGAATGCCTCGCCCTCGTCGGGGAGTCCGGCTCCGGCAAAAGTGTCACCGCCCGGGCACTGGTTGGCCTCGTCGGGGATTCCGCGCGCGTCTCCGCCGCCCAGCTGGAGGTCACCGGAATCGACGTCCGTGGCCTCGGCGTGCGCGGCCTGCAGCGTCTGCGTGGAGGCGTTGTCGGCACAATCACCCAGGACGCCCTGTCCTCACTCGATCCCCTGCGCCTGGTGGGACGGGAAATAGATGACGCCCTCCGGTTGCACGGCATACTTTCTGTCGCTGCGCGCCGCGCCCGCGTGCTCGAACTGCTCGATGCCGCCGGTATCCCCGACCCCGGACTCCGGGCCGGCCAGCGATCCGGCCAGCTCAGCGGCGGCTTGCGCCAGCGGGCCCTTATCGCCGCCGCCCTCGCCGGTGAGCCCGCTCTCCTCGTCGCGGATGAGCCGACCACCGCGCTCGACGCCCAGGTGCGCAACGGGGTCCTCGACCTGATCGGCCAGCAGGCCGCCCAGGGTATGGCGGTGCTGTTGATCAGCCACGACCTCACCGCGGTGCGGCGCATCGCCAGCCGGGTCGCCGTGATGAAGGAAGGGCGCATCATCGAGGAGGGCCCCGCCGAGTTGGTCCTCGGTGATCCACAGCACGCATACACCCGGCGCTTACTCGCAGCCTCCCCCGCCGGTCGCCCCCGGCACAGTCGACTTGTGCCAGCGGCAGAACCACAACCGGCCACCGCAGTGGTCGCCGGCGGAACCACCCCAACAGCCCCCGCCGCCCCCACCACCACCACCACCACCGCGCGAACCCTCCCCACGGCACCGCCCGCCGCCACGGAGGACTCCCGATTCGCCCTCGAGGCCCACAACCTCTCACTCACGTTCCCCTCGGGTTCTGGGCAGCGGCGAACGGTGCTGGCCGACGTCTCGTTCAGTCTGCCTCGCGGCCGGACCCTCGGACTCGTTGGCCCGTCGGGTTCGGGCAAAACCAGCATCGCCCGGATCGCTCTCGGACTCCAGGAACCCGATTCCGGCGAGGTCCGCCTGCTCGGCGAACCGTGGTCCACGCTCGCGGAATCCCGTCGACGCCCGCGCCGCGGCGCCATCGGCGCCGTCTACCAAGACCCGCTGGCATCCTTCGATCCGCGACTCACCGTTGGGCAAATTCTCGGCGACGCGATCACCGGGTCGGTGCGCAGGCTTTCCCCGGCAACCACAACGCGGATAGCGGAACTGCTCGACAGCGTCGGCTTGGCCAGCGCGCTGTCTGATCGGCGGCCCCGGTTCCTCTCCGGTGGCCAACGCCAGCGGGTTGCGATCGCGAGGGCCCTCGCGGCCGGGCCCAAGGTGCTTGTCCTCGACGAGCCCGTGTCATCCCTCGACGTCACCATCCAGGCCCAGGTCCTCGACCTGCTCGACGACCTGCAACGCGAATTTGACCTCAGTTATCTCTTCATCTCGCACGACACCGATGTGATCGACCACGTCAGCGACAGCGTCATCACCCTGGACTGATGGACCCGAGCTGAACGGCTCGAACAGAATCGCGTGAATTGAACCACTCCGGCTGAGTGACTTCGTGTCGCTGGGCCCCTATCCGGCGAGGGTGACGAGGATCCCTTCGGCGGTTGGGGTGAAGGCGAGTTCGGCGAGGGTGGTCACCAGGTAGTCGGCGTCAAGCTCCGACGCAGCGTGGGTTCCCACGATGCCCAGGGTCGCGCAGCCGGCGGCCCGGCCAGAGGCAAGGCCAGCGACCGCATCCTCGACCACCAGGCACTCGCGGGGGTCGAACCCGAGGGCCTCTGCCCCGCGAACAAACGGCTCCGGGTCCGGTTTGCCATGGGTGACGTCATCGAAGGTGATGACTACTGCGGGGGCGACCAGTCCAGAGGCGGTGATCCGTGCGCTTGCCAGCGGGCGACTGCACGAGGTGACGATGGCCTTACGCGGCTGGGGGATGCTGGCGAGGGCGTCGGCCGCCCCGGCGAGGACAACGATGTCGGCCACCTCGGCCACCTCGATGTCGAGGATCCGCTGTGATGCCGCCGCGAACTGGTCAGCGGGCACCAGGGATGCGACGATCTGGCTGGCCGGTTGCCCGTGGACGCCGTTACGGAAGTCCGGAGCCAGTCCACGCTCGGCTCCCCATTTGGCCCAGGAGCGCTCGACGGCCGGAGTTGAGTCGATCAGCGTGCCATCCATGTCGAAGAGGATCGCGCTGAAGACCCGGCCGATAACGGGATGGTCGAGGGTGGGGGAAGCGGAGTTGGTCATACCTGGGTCCTTATGTCTGCCCGCCGGAGCGGACCGTTGGTGCTGCATTCATGTCGCTACGGCGAGCCGGATGCCTGCGCGGACACCATCCCCCCGAACGATCCCGAACCGGGACGGTCGTTAAAGTGAAACACGGTGGTCCCACCCGACCGTGCGTCGGGTGGGACCACCGTGGCCCTGCCTCTTATTCAGTTGATGCGGCCGGCCGGGATACTTCCGCCGACCGACAGCGTCTTAGCAGCTCGACTTGTAGATGTAGTCGGCACCCTCGGTGTCGATGTTGTCGGCCGTGATGATCTGGAAACCGGTCTGGATCTTCGCCTCGACCTTGTCCCCCTTGAGCGCTGCGACGGCCTGTTCGACGGCGTCCGAACCGATCACCTCGGGCTGCTGGGCGACGAGAGCCTGCACGGTTCCCTCCTTCAGCTGCTTGATCTGGGCGGGGCCGGCGTCGAAACCGACGATGGACAGCGAGTCCTGCTTGTCAGCCTGGCGCACTCCGGTCGCGGTTCCCTCGGCAGCGAAGGTGTTCGTTGCGAAGATTCCTACGATGTCGGGGTCCTTGGCGAGGGCTGCCGAGGCGAGCTTGGCAGCCTCAGCGGGGTCGTTGTGACTGTACTGCACTCCGAGATATTCGAACTTCGAGTCCTTGGCGGCCGATTCTTCGAACCCGGCGATGCGGGCGTCAACGGTGGAGACACCGGGGTCGGTGGAGATCACGAGGACCTTTCCCCCGTCCGGGTGCTGCTCCTGGATGGCCGTGAAGGCCTCGCTTCCGCCGCCCTTGTTGTCTGAGGAGATCTGCGAGGACGCCATCGACGGGTCCTCAACGGTGGTGTCAACGAGGATGATCTTGATCCCGGCGTCGGCGGCGGCCTGCAGGGGCCGCTGCATCGCGGTCACGTCGGTCGGTGCGATCAGGAGGGCATCCGGCTTGGATGCGACGACGGAGTCGACGATGGGCTTCTGCAGGGTGGGGTCGAACTTGGCCGGGCCCTGGGTGTTGACGGTGACGCCGAGTTCTTTTGCCTTCGCCTCGATGCCGCACTGCATCGTGACGTAGAACTCGTCGCCGGTGACGCCCTGGATAAAGGCGAGTTTGTAATCGCCGTCCGAGCTTCCTGACCCGGACCCGGCGGTGTCGCCGTCTCCCGCGGCACAGCCGGTCAAAACGAGTGCTGCTACTGCGCCGGTAGCGAGCAGCGAGACGAGGTGCCTCTTCGACTTCATTGTGATGCTCCTTGTGATGGATTCTTGTGATGGATTCTTGTGAGCGGTTCTTGGTGGATGGGTATTTATTTCCGCCTGGACAGCAAGCTGGCCAGGGAGACTTTGGGGGTGGTTCCGCGTCCGCGGGCTGCGGCGGCACGGCGGCGCTGGTCGATGTAGACGGCGACGATCAGCACGGCGCCGACGGCGACCTGCTGCCAGAACGGCTGCACCCCGACAATGACAAAACCGTTCTGCAGCACCGCCGGGATGAACAGGCCGACCACGGTGCCGAAGATGGTGCCGAGGCCACCGAAGAGGCTGGTACCACCGATGACAACGGCGGCGATGACGTTCAGGTTGGTCTGCGACTGCCCGGCGATGGCGGTGGTGCCGTATTGGGAGAGCGAGAGCAGCCCGGCAAAACCTGCCAGGCCTCCCGACATCGCGTAGATGGAGATCAACTGCCGGTCCACCTTGACCCCAACCCGGCGGGCCGCTTCCTCGTTGGAGCCGACAGCGAACGTGTAGAGGCCGAACTTGGTTTTGTGCAGGATCACGCCGAAGACGAGGATAAAAACGAGCGCAATCAGAGAGATCACGGGAATGGTGGTGCCAAGCAGGTTGCCGTAACCGATGTTGTCGGCGAGTACGGTCGGTACCTGGCGGATGTCTACACCGCCGGTGAGCACCTGGGAGAGGCCAAGGGCTCCTCCGAGGGTTCCGAGGGTGACGATCAGCGGGGGCACCTTCGCTTTCGCGATCAGGACACCGTTAAGCAGGCCCCAGGCGAGCCCGCAACCGACCGCGACGACCAGTCCGAGCAGCGCCGTTGGCCATCCGTCGCCACCGACGGCCCTCATCACGATGGCCGAGACCACTCCGGAGAACACCAGCACCGAGCCGACGGAGAGGTCGATCCCGCTGGTGACGATGACGAAGGTCATGCCGATGCCGAGCACGGCGAGGATCGACATGTTTTGGACTATCTGGCGCACGTTGGTCCAGTCCGGGAAAACGGTCGGTGCCAATGCGGTGAAAACGAGGAAGATGAGGACGAGGACCAGCAGGATCTGGAACGCCTGCACCTTGAGCAGCCGGCGGATCGGACCTTCGTTTTCCGGTTCAGGAGCACGCTGCCCGATCGAGATGGTGCTGGTCGGGATCGATCGCTTCGATTTCTGGCCGCGGCCACCGGTACCGGTGCCTTTGGTGGTTTGGCTCATGAGTTCTTCCCCACAATCGCGCCGGTCATCGCGCCGACAAGTTCTTCCATGGACGTTTCCTTCGCCTGCAACGTCGCGACCCGATGCCCCAGCCGCAACAC
>JAODAO010000058.1 GCA_025463465.1 Glaciihabitans sp.
TGCGCGTCCCGCGAAGAGTCTCCGCAGGCAAGTCACCTGAATCCGTCGTGATGAAACTTTTGTCATGTCTCAATGGTTGCGATTGAGCGACCCACGCACCCCCACCCTACGAACGGTCGACCCTAGGCGAACGGCTAGCCTTCATCCGCGCCCGACGTGCGGCAGGATGTGTGCGTGACTTGCCGTTCTCAAAATACGGCAGGCACAGAAAGACATTTCGTCAAGGTCACAGATCCGCGTAAGTCAGACGGCCATCTGTCCAGGCCCTTGCAAGACTGGCCTTGCCCCCAAGTAGTAGACACCTGGGAAAAGAGGATGGCCACAATTCGAAGCGACGCCACACGAATAAGTGCTTATTGTCGGTTGGGTCGCCGTTGATCTCCCCGTTATAGATCCGTCCGCTAGAGGCTCATGAAGGTGTCCCACGCAGCGGGAACGTCAAAACCGCGTTCGATTTCGCGCCCGTCGGCTGCTTGGCTATTCAGGCTAAATGGGACCCGCCGGGACGATCTAAACGGGCCCCGCGTTTGATTGCGGTACGCGATTCTGAAGTCGGCATGAATGATTCGAGGGGTTATGCCAGGCTGACCGAATGATCCTCGAGCATGCAATCCTCCCAGTCCGTTCCGGGTCAGAAGTCGAGTTCGAGGCAGCGTTCGAGCAAGCCCGCCCTCTGATAAGCGGGCAACCCGGCTTCGAGTCGCTCTCTTTGTCTCGGTCGAAGGAATCGCCCAGCCAGTACCTTCTGCTCGTGCAGTGGAACTCGACGGAGGATCACACGGAAGGGTTCCGGAAGTCTCCGGAATACGAGACGTGGAAGAGGCTGCTCCGCCACTTCTATGATCCCCACCCGGTGGTTGAGCATTTCACCGAGGTGAACTAGACCGTGGCATGGGTGCTGGCTAATGTGCCGGGCAGGGTTTTAGCTGCGTGATCCGGGTGGCGAGCATGCCGGTGAACGCACTCACGCCGGCGGCGAAGTGGTCGCCGCCGCCGATGCCAACCACGTTATCGACCTGTGTTCTGCGCAGACTCGAGCGAGCACGCATCCTGTACCCCATGAGGTGGAATTGCGAGATCGTTCTGCCGACGGCCCACCCTCGACGATCCCCTTACCGCAACGTTCAAGCGACTCATGTGGTGTTTTGATGTGATTGAATGACGCTGCCAACCCGGCCAAGAACACTGCCCTAGATCGGACGAGCTCCGTGCACCCACCCATCGCGATTGTAGGACCTGGAGCTATTGGGACTACGGTCGCCGCAGCGCTACACCAGGCTGGCCGTACTCCACTTCTCTATGGCCGGACACCTCGCGAGCGTCTGGAGCTGCGAAGACACAACGACCGCATTCTCGTTCCAGGTCCTGTCAGAGTCGACCTGGCAGAAGTCGACGCACCAGTGGATCTTGTGTTCCTTGCCGTCAAATCGACCCAGCTGGAAGCGGCGACGCCCTGGCTGACGGCGCTCTGCCGTCCGGGTACCGTTGTCTGCGTCTTACAAAACGGTGTTAATCAGGAAGCGTCCGTCGCGCCTTATGTTCCCGGAAGCCCGGTGGTTCCGGCAGTTGTGTGGTTTCCGGCCCAGGCACAGCCGGACGGATCGGTCTTGTTGCGCGGCGATGCCCATCTGACGTTGCCCGACGTGCCGGCATCGGGGATGGTTCTGGAGGCGCTTCGCGGAACATGGTGCTCGGTCGACGTGGCGGCGGATTTCACATCCGTAGCATGGCGCAAGCTCATGCAAAATGCCGTTGCCGGGCTTATGGTCCTCGCCGGCCGCCGGTCGGGCATGTTTAGCCGGGACGACATTGCTCAGCTCTCTCTCAACTATCTTCGGGAATGTCTCGGCGTCGCTCGGGCCGAGAACGCGGTTCTGGGCGACGAGGTCCCACGGGAGATCCTCGACTATTTCCAGGCCAACCCGGCCGACGCTGGAACTTCCATCCTGTACGACCGAGAAATGGGCCACCCACTTGAGTGGATCATTCGCAATGACGTTATCCGGCAGCGGGGCCGGAGCCACGGCATCTCGACACCAATCAGTGATGTAGTGGTACCGCTGTTGGCGGCGGGAAGTGACGGGCCCGGTTGACGTCGTAGTCGCTGTCAGCGTGCAGCTAGCCGCGAGGACAGAGATGCTGCCTGGGCCGCAGGTCAAACAGCCGCGGTTGCCCACCTTGGCGCGCACGCTCTCGACGCGGTGGCATACACCGCGAAAGCGACCTCATTAGCTGCGCCGGAGAACGGTGGCCTGATCCAGATCGCTTTGCAGATGGAGCAAACGACCGCGCCGGTCCGGTCAGCGCTTTCCCCCTTACCTTTTCTCGGCACCGACACTTCGTGCCGTTGAACCCAGTATCACTCGCCTTCGGAATCGTCGGCGCGAACGTTCGCACGATCCGGGCCGCTCTTTGACATTTCGTAACGGTCTACTGACAGCGGAAACGCTGCTCGATCGTGCAACACGTTGATTGGGAGGCTCTTGGGCTGCGATACAGACCACTGCTTGCGAAGTACTTCCCCGACCGTGGCTTGGGCGACTCGCAAAAGATCCTCAGCGAGCGAGGCGGGCGGTGCAGTCTCGTTCCGCGTACCGAACAAGGCGGGCTAGATGGAACTGCCAGCCCTCGATGTGTTCCGCGACCAGAGCATCACCCGCCGCCAGTTCACGGAATCCCGACTCCCTAACGGTGATCCGAGCTCCGCCAGTAGTGGCGACGGTTGAGAAGCGGACCTGCAGTGGTGAGGACCAAGAGGATTCGATCCAATGGAACGCGAGCGAGCGACCCGCGTGTATTTCCGAGACGTGCCCCACTGCCTCACGCTCGCTCCCAGCTTCGTTCCATGCCTCGCGCAATGACGCACCGGCGACCGCCTCGAACTGCATTTCCGGCCACCAATCCAACCGACCTTCCGTCAAGGACCGCCACACTGCTGATGGTGTTGCCGAGGTCTCGTCCCGCACGACGAGATCATTCACACCTATAGGCGTTTCGCGATCACTCATGCAAAGACACTAGCGAGCGAAGGAAATGCCCGCGACCAGTCGGCTACCAGGCTCAGCCCGTCCGCCTGACATCGCCGTCTCACCTTCGAGACGTGCTCGAATAGCCCTCACCATATAACTAAACGGGAGGAGCCCCATGCCTAACACGATGGGACTCTTGCAACCCTCGGGTTGCAAGACGTCTCATCACGCAAAATCTGTACGTATATATGTACAGCATTCCGACTGTTGTGAATCGCAGCGCTTGATGCCCACCTTCTCGCGCGTTACTTGTCCGCTTGAGCTGCCCGCAAACCGGAGGGTCAGCGGGCGGCGCGAGCTTCCAACCCGTACTTCACGGTCGGCCACTCGTCGTCAGTGACCGAGTAAACGACAGTGTCACGGATGGTCCCGTTCCCGAAGACGGTGTGCTTCCTGAGAACGCCGTCCTGCTTAGCGCCGAGCCGCTCGATTGCGGTGCGGGATTGCCGGTTATGCCAGTGCGCGCGGAATTCGACTGCGATACAGTCCAGCTCCTCGAACGCCCGGGTGAGTAACAGCATCTTCACCGCTGGATTGATGCCGGTGCGCTGGGCCTCCAGCCCGAGTCACGTTGAGCCGATCTCCAACCGCCGATTCGGAGGATTGAGGTTGCAGTAGGTCGTCATCCCGACTGCTCGGTCGGATGTGGGGTCAATGACGACCCACGGGGCCATCCGGTCCTCGCTTTGCAACGCGAGCCTGCGGTCAATCTCATCGCTCATCGAATCTGGGGACGGGATATGGGTGTACCAGGTTCGCCATAACTCTTGTACGCCCACCGCAGCCGCGAGATCATCCCGGTGCGTCTGACTCAGCGGTTCCAGGATGGCGTCTCGACCAATCAGCGTTGGTGTCTCGGCAAAGGTCATGCGACAACGCTATTGCCGGTTCAGGACCAATAGCTAGGCGGCGGGGTTGACCGCCTTTTGTCTCGCGACTTTGTGCTTCAAGTTGGCGCCGGTTTTCATGTATGTAACGACGGTTGCGAGACAGCCGATTCACCATCACAACTTGGCGTTACTACCGTTCACGGGTCATAGAGTTAGTGATTAGTTATGTGACATTTTCAAACGGCGTGGCGCTTAGCCATCGGGTTGTCACATATTCGGCCGTATAAGTGACAAGGAGTTCTTACGATGCTCGTCGGATATATGCGCGTCTCGAAGGCCGATGGGTCACAGACCACCGATCCGCAACGCGACGCGCTGCACGAGGCTGGCATCGACAGCG
>JAODAO010000068.1 GCA_025463465.1 Glaciihabitans sp.
GCGCGACCCCGGCCGACGGGATCGAGGGCTTCCAGCAGGGGCCCGATGACGTCCGTCGCCAGCGGGTCCACCAATTCACGGAGCTGACCACTCCTTACGAACCCCTCGATCCTGGTCAGGTCGCTCGCTTTGAGCAGGGGAAGGTTCGATTGCAGTAAAACGATCGCGGCGAGGCGTCGCTCGAACACGGGGACGGCCCACAGTTCGGAGCTGAGCGCCGTCACCTCGTCGTGGCTGAGGCCCGGGTAGCGTTTTGCGGCGTCGCGGATGGTTCCCCGCACCGCGCCCACGGACGACCCGTAGAACTCGAGCTCGCCGTCGAGGCGGGCCTTGTCGTCCGCCGCGCGATACCAGGTGCCTTCGCGCTGCAGGGTGCTGTCCACAAACTCGCCGGCCTCGCTCACTCTTCCATTGTGGGTGCTCCGTGATGGATTGATTGCCACAGAGCGGTCGGTATACGGTGAAAGAGTTGGATGCCAGGCAACCGGTTCACTTTGATGGGACGATCATGGCCACACGCACAGCACGTTTCCGCTTTCCCGCCCTGCTGGCCGCGACCGTGGTGACGGTCGGCACGCTGGTGGCCACGGCCCCCGCCTCAGCGGAGGGCACCGATACCGCGCCGGTTTCCGGTCCGGCCCCGGCGACATCCACCGGCTCGGGCGGCGCCGTCTCGTCGGTCGACGCGTCGGCCAGTCGGGTGGGGATCGAGGTGCTGCGCCGGGGAGGCAACGCGGCCGATGCGGCGGTCGCGACGGCGGCTGCGCTCGGGGTGACCGAGCCGTACAGCGCCGGCATCGGCGGCGGTGGCTACTTCGTTTACTACGACGCGGAGAGCGGGAAGGTGTCGACAATCGACGGCCGCGAGACGGCACCGGCCGGAATCTCCGAAACCGCCTTCATCGACCCGGCAACCGGCCAGCCGTACCCATTCACACCGCAGCTCGTCTCGTCCGGGGTATCCGTCGGAGTACCGGGGACCCTGGCGACGTGGGAGGCGGCGCTGGATAACTTCGGCACCCGCTCGCTCAAAAAAATGCTCGCCCCGGCCATCGACCTTGCCGAACATGGTTTCCCGGTTGATGAGACCTTCCGCAACCAGACCCTCGACAACAAGGAACGCTTCGCCGCGTTCCCCGACACCGCCGCGCTGTTCCTCCCGAACGGGGACGCGCCGGTGGTGGGGGATACCTTCCGCAACCCCGACCTGGCAGCGACGTTGAAAAAGGTAGCCAGGTCGGGAACCGACGAGTTTTACAACGGCGACATCGCCAACGAGATCGCGGACGTTGTACAGAACCCCCGGGTCGCCGCAACATCCACCCTGCCCGCTCCCGCCGGGTCGATGACGGCGAAGGACATCGCCGATTACGAGGTGGTGCACAGCGATGCAACCCGGGTCGACTACCGTGGCCTCGACGTCTACGGGATGCCGCCTTCCTCCTCCGGCGGCACAACGGTGGGTGAGGCGCTGAACATCCTGGAGAACTTCGACCTCGGCGGCGGCGATAACCTGGCCAGCAGCCTGCACCTCTACCTCGAGGCCTCCGCGCTCGCTTTCGCCGACCGTGCCGCCTACCTGGGGGATCCCGCGTTCACGGACGTGCCAACCAAAACGCTGCTGGGCGACCGCTTCGCCGCCACCCGTGCCTGCACCATCGATCCGAATACCGCCTCCGTGCGGCCCGTTGCCGCGGGCGCCCTCACCGGCGACGGCTGCGCCACCGCGGCCGGCACCGTCGCCGCCGACACCGAAAATGTCTCAACCACCCACCTTTCGGTGGTGGATAGGTGGGGCAACGCCGCCGCATACACGCTCACCATCGAGCAGACCGGGGGATCGGCGATGACCGTCCCGGGGCGCGGATTTTTGCTGAACAACGAACTCACCGACTTCAGCACGGTCTACGACCCGGCCGACCCGAACCGGATCGAGCCGGGCAAACGCCCACGCTCGTCGATATCACCCACGATCGTCCTCGACGACGGCGAGGTGCGCTTTGTGGTCGGTTCCCCCGGGGGCTCGACCATCATCACCACGGTGCTGCAAATCCTGGTGAACCGCATCGACCTGGGGATGACGCTGCCGGAGGCGGTGGCGGCCCCGCGCGCATCGCAGCGCAACACCGCGACCACGTCGGCGGAACCGGAATTCATCACCGCGTATGGGGAGTTGCTCGCCCCGTTCGGGGAGCAACTCACCCCCTCCGGTGATACCTTCACCTCGGCCGCGCAGATCGGGGCGGCCGCCACCATCGAGGTCACCGAGGACGGGCGCCTCGTCGCCGCTGCGGAACCCGTGCGACGGGGCGGCGGAGCTGGCCTGGTGGTGAAACCCGAGGGCTAATGGCCTACGGTCGTCGGGTCGTCAGCGGACGATCTCCGTTCGCGGGCGCACCGCCACGTCGGTGACGTGCACGTCCTCGCCGGCATCCACCACAAAACGCACCGCCCTGGCGACAGATTCGGCCCGGATGTAGCGCTCGCGCTCGTATGGGGTGCCGCTGTGGTCCATCGACCGACGCAGCATCGGGGTGTCCGTCTGCCCGGGAGCGACGGTGCTCACCCGGATGCCGTTCGCTGCCTCGTCGATGCGGAGCACGTCAGCGAATCCGCGCAGTGCATGTTTGCTTGCGGTGTAGACGGCGCTACCCGGAACGGCCTTTGTGCCCGCACCGGAGCCGATGAACACCACGGTGCCGCGCGCGGCCCGCAGTTTGGTGAGAAGCAGGCGGGTGAGATCGGCGGGCGCGACGAGGTTCAGCTGGAGGTAGGAGTCCCACACCTCCGGTGTCGCCTCGGTGATCGGCAGGCCCTGGCCGAGGGCGGCGCTGTGCACAAGCACGTCGACGCGGTCGACCGCCGCCGCGATGCTTGCCCGGTCCGCCGCGTCCGTCAGGTTCGCGGGAAACGGGCGGATGCCGGTGGCGCGAAGTTCGGCCACATCGGCGGCGGTGCGACCGATCGCCAGCACGTCGTGGGTGCGCGAGAGCTCGAGGGCGATGGCGAGGCCCATCCCGCTGGTCGCCCCGGCCACGATCGCGACGGGGCGCGGGAACTGCCGCGCTGTTGTGGACGCGGGATCTGGGTTGAGATGGTTGGGGTTGGGCGGATCAGACATGGGCGATGGTCCTTAGGTCAACACGGTGGGGGAAAAGCGCTGCGAAAGAGGCGAGGGCAACGCCGTCGCTTTCGCGCAGGAAGGTCGCGTCGGAGCCGGGGATGGGACTGATGACGGTGTCGCCGCGGTTGTCGCTGACGGGAATGCCGATCAGGTGAACGCGCCCGTCCACGCTGCCATCGACGTGGATGAGTCGGCTGGTACCCGGTTCGATGTCGATGCCGGGCCCGGGCCCACGGCCGCCGGTTCGGGTCGGCCGGCTGTGCTGGCGCAGCACCCGACGCTCCACCAGGCTGCGGATAACGGGATCGTCAGAAACGCCGGAATCATGCGAGCTGAGGAACGCGTCAAGCAGGGCGGGAGCGCGCACGGCGGAGCCGGCGACGGTGGGGGAGGATGCCACGAAGAACGCGCCGCCGTCCCGTCCGGCTCGTTCAGCGTCCTTCGCCACGGTTACCGAGGCTGCCGGTCCGATGAACCGGACCAGTCCGGCGTCGGCCAGGGCGAGCAGCTGGGCGTTGCGGAACGCCGGCGGGCCGCTTCCGATCATCCCGCCGAGGGAGACAAACCGCCGGTGGGCGGCGGAGGCGTGGGTTTCAGCGGATCCACCATCGAAGGCCAGGAGCTTGGAGACGGGCCTGCGAGCGGCGTTGATCTCCCACAGTGCCGCCTTGAGCGGACTGTTGTGTCCGAGCGCCGACTCGTGCAGGTCGGCGCGGACGTAGCCAAGAACCGCCCGCTGGTAGTCGTCTGGGGAAGTGAAGTCGCCGGACACCGGGTTGGTGGCGGCCGCGAAGTCGAACCTGTCGGAGACACCCGGCACGAGCGGTGCGATTGCGCTGTCGAGGGTCGCGGGATCGAGCACCGACGCACGATCGGCGATCACGCCGAGCACCGCTGCCAACCCTGCCGTGGTGGGGGTGGTGAACGCACTGGGGCGGAGTTCGAACAAGCGGCGGTACCAGCCGGCGTGGGCGTCCTGCACAATAAGCGGCCACAGGTCGATCTCGAAATCGACGGGGCGGTTCAGCGTTTCGGGGCTGAACGCCCGGAAGTGGCTGGCGGCGGCGGGCCGTGGCAGTTGCCCGTAACGGCTCTTCGCCCGGTACGGCAGCCCGCGGTGTGAGGTGACGTGCAGCACGGGTTCCGCGCCGCTGGCCCGGTACACGAGGTCGTCACCGGCGCCCTCGAACACCCCGCCGCGGCCAATGGTGAGCAACGCCATGGCGTCGAAGAATCCCATCCCGAGTCCACGAACGATCGTGGGAGCTCCCGCCGGGATGGATTTGAGCGGTTGTTCGAGTGGGCTGCCCTCTCGGACCCAGAGCAACCCTGTACCGGCGATGCTGGCCTCAAGGGCACGCTCGGCGGCGGACGACCGGTTCGCCAACCAACCGAGGGAGAGAACAACGGAGTCGGCATCGATGTGGCTGCCGTCGGCGAGAATCACCCGTTCCAGCGGGTTCCGTCCGTCGATGGGGACGGCGCGACCCGCCACCACGGCCGTCGCGCGGGTGGGGTGGCGCACCACCAACACCTCCGCCGGAAGCAGTGCGATCGCACGATCGAAGCACCAGGTGATGTACGCGCCGAAGAGGGCTCGGCTCGGATGGCTTTCCGGGCGGATACCCGCCAGTTCGCTGACCAGGTGCGGGTGCGCTGCGAAGGCAATAGGGAGGGGAACACGGCCAAACGCTGCCCGGTGGGGACCCGGGATGGCAGCGGCGGCGGGATCAGCCGAGCCGGGTTCGAGGACCTCCCGGGCGAGCAGGCACCATTCGAACAGGGTGGGGCCAACAACGATCGCCGCGTTGACGGTTGACCGCTCGTCGGTGAAGAGGGTGACGTTACCCGCGAGGGTGTTCATACACAGTTCGGGACTCTGGTCGGTGCGCCAGATGCGCCCGGCGCCGAACGGGGCGTCATCCACCAGGTGCAGCTCCCACGGGGTGCCGGGGCCGAGTTCGTTCGCCAGCGTGGCGAGCCGTTCGATCACACTCGTCGCCCGAGGACCGACCCCGACAATGCACAGCACGGGCACCCGCGGGGGCGAGCCGGGAGCGCGGTCGGAGAAAGTGGCCATTGGTCAGGTATAGCCGACCGGGTACGGTCTCGGTGAATTGCGTAACGTCCCGTTACAGCGCCGCTCGGGTGGCGCTGGGGTGGCTCTGGAATTCTTCGGGCACACGAACACTTGTAACAGGGGACTACCCCGTTCTGGACAGCTGCTGCGGGGACCATCAACCAGGAGGAGCATCCGTGCCAGAGACAACACCCATCATCATGTACGGCACCGGCTGGTGCGGGGACTGCACCCGCTCGAAGCGGACGTTTGCGCGGCTGGGCCAGGACTACGAGTACATCGACATCGAGTCCGACGAGGCCGGATCGGCCGAGGCGCAGCGCATCAGCGGCGCCATGCGCATCCCCGTGATCGTGTTCCCCGACGGCGATTTCCTCGTAGAGCCGAGCGACAAGGCCCTCAGCGACAAAGTCCTCGCCGTTCGCGACTGACGGTGTGGGGCGGATCGACCCGCCCCACACCATCGCTCCCTAGTCGCCCTTGACGTTGACGATCTGGCGCAGGGTGTGCCGCACCGATACCAGCTCCGACGCATCCACCATCACCTGGTCAATGGGTTTGTACGCCGCGGGGATCTCGTCGAGGAACGCGTCAGTGTCGCGGTATTCGATGCCCGTCATCGCCTCCCGCAGCTGGTCGCGGGTGAACGTCTTCCGGGCGGCGCTGCGCGAGTATGACCGACCGGCGCCGTGGGGGCTGGAGTGCAGCGCCATCTCGTTCCCGAGGCCTTCAACAACGTAGGACGCCGTTCCCATCGAGCCGGGAATCAGGCCGAGCTCACCCTCGCGGGCAGAGATGGCGCCCTTGCGGGACAACCAGACATCTTTGCCAAAATGCTTCTCCCGCTGGGTGAAGTTGTGGTGACAGTTGATCCGGTCCTGCTCCAGAACGGAAGTGCCCGTCAGTTCGGCAAGCTGGCGGATCACCCTGTCCATCATCTCCTCGCGGTTCAGCAGCGCGAACCGCTGTGCCCAGTTGAGCTCGGCGATGTAGCGGGCGAACTCGGGTGTTCCTTCAACCAGGTAGGCGAGGTCCCGGTCGGGCAGGCCGATCCACCACGTGTCGGCGAGCTTCTGGGCAACCTTGATGTGGTGCTGGGCAATCTTGTTGCCTACCCCACGGCTGCCGGAGTGCAGGAACAACCAGACATTGTTGTCCTCGTCGACGCTGACCTCAATGAAATGATTGCCACTTCCGAGGGTGCCCAGCTGCAGGCGCCAATTGGCCGCGTAGCCGGCCGGGTCGAAACCGTTCGCCTCCGCAAGTTCCTCGAGTTCGCGCACCCGCGGCGCGGCCGTGGCGACTATTTTGCCGTTGTACTTGCCAGCCGAAAGCGGGATAGCGCGCTCGATCTGCTCGCGCAGCTCGCGCAGCGTGTGTCCACCCGCGGTGAGCTTCTCAGCGAGGGTCTCCGCGGTGAACTGGGTTTTCACCGCGATCATGCCGCAGCCGATGTCCACACCGACCGCGGCGGGGATGACCGAGCGCAGGGTGGGGATAACGGAGCCGACGGTGGCGCCGAGGCCAAGGTGGGCGTCGGGCATCAGGGCGATGTGGGGGTAAATGAACGGCATCGTTGACGCGGTACGGGCCTGGGCCTCGGCGGAATCGTCGAGGATGCTCGCCCAGCTGACGAGCCGTTCGGTGAGTTTTTTCATGGGTCTTTCATATCCATCAGGGTTGCGGCTGTGACGATCACAACCGGCGAGGCCTGGGGATGGTTCCCGTTCCCTGCCGGGCGACCTGGACGGTCGATCGCGGGTAGGTAAACGACAAAACGCCCCGGGCCTCAATGGCCACGGGACGTCGGAAACGACGGCGTGAGCCTATTGGTGCAGCTGGAGGGTGCGCTCATAACGAGCGCTGCGCTGCTGCGCGTTTGCGAGGGGCTGCAGTCGATGTTCACGTGTTGCGGTGATGATGATGGACATGTCGCCCCTCCTTCCAGCTGTGGGACGTACCGCGGCGCGGCACAGGATTGTGAGCTTAGCGGCGCCCGCGCTGCGCTGTCTAGGGCAGTTCACGATCCCGGGGCGGAACTACTCAATGTGAGTCGAGTCCGGCCGCAGGATCCCGATTGGTGGCCGTCGAGATCGGTGGATACGCGCTCGTTCCCAACGTCGATGCGTCGCAGTCGTTTGCTGCCAGGTTCACAAGGACGCTGGCGCCACTAGCTGTCTCTCCGTACGCCCACAGTTAAGACGGCAACGGGTGCTGGTGCTCCCCAAGGATGAAGAACCAGCACCCGTCATAAGCGATCGATTGGTGCGAACTACGCGCGGCGGCCCAGCAGACGGCCGAACACCGAGCGGCGGCGCTTTGTGGGGGCGATGCTGCCCTGACGAGCAGTTGAGACGGAGGCATCCACCGGCTCCGCTGGGGCGATCTGGTCGGCTGGTGGGTTCCAGACCTTGATGATGCCCCAGGCCACCGCGGCGATCGGTACGGACAGGACGGCGCCGGTGATGCCACCGAGGACGGTGCCGGCGGTCAGGGCGACGAGGATGACGAGCGGGTGCAACTTCAGCGACTGCGCCATCACTACGGGCTGCAGGAAGTTGCCCTCCAGCTGGTTCACCGCGATCACGATGGCGACAACGATCAGGGCGACGACGGGGCCGAGGGCAACAAGGGCAACGAGGGCGGCGAGGATGCCGGTCGCGGTCGCTCCGACGAGCGGGATGAACGCACCGACGAAGACCAGCACGGCCAGCGGCAGCGCGAGGGGCACCCTGAGAACGAGGAGGCCGATACCGATCGCGGCGGCGTCAACAAAGGCGACCGTTGCGGTTCCGCGGACGTAGCCGCCGAGGACACGGACCGTCGTTTTGCCGATGCGCTCACCACGCGCGCGGCGCTCACCACGCAGGGGGCGGAGGAAGAATTCCCAGATGACCGGGCCGTCCTTGAGGAAAAAGAACAGGATGACGATCGCAAGGGCGATCCCGGCAATCAGCTCACCGGCGACGGAGACACCGGCGATGGCGCCCGTGCCGAACTGGCTTGACGTGAAGAAGTTGGCGATGCCGTCGACGACACCGTCTATTTGGCTCTGGTCAATCGGCAGCGGTCCCTGCAGGAGAAAGCCCTGCAGCTGGTCGACACCGTCGGTGGCGGCCTCTACGAGCTCGGGCACCTGGTCCTGGACGGCGAAAACGATGAGGGTGATGATCCCGCCGAACACGATGATCCCGGTTCCGAGCGTCAGCCAGGTGGCGAGCATGGGCGAGAGCCCGCGCTTCTTGAGGAAGCGCATCACCGGGGCGGCGGCGGAGGCGATGATCAGGGCGATGAGAACGGGCAGCACCACCAGCTTCAGCGCAATGAGCGCGAACACCACCACCCCGGCGAGGGTGATGGCGAGCAGGATCTGCAGGCTGCGCAGTCCGAGCCAGCCGATCCGGTCGGTGAGGAGGGTGTGCAATGGCGTCGAATTGGCGTCAGGAGCTGGCATAGACCAACAATAGGTTCTGCACGGGTGCCGTTAGGATCTATCCGGCTCTTTCAGGGTGGGTTAGAGGTTAGGGCGCCCGGGTTATGGCAGCATCGATGACGTTCCTACTCTCCACAGCCCCGAAAAACCCTTCACAACCCCGAAAAGACGGACCCATTGCTTTCCAACCGAATCTGGATCATGCCGAGTGCCACCCGCGCCGGCGACCAGGACAGCGCAACGGTCTTCTACCGCTGCGGCAGCCAGCAGGGCAAGGCGGCCACCACCGTTCCCGCCGGGATCAGCCCCGAGGCATTCCAGCAGCTGACCGTCGACTTCGTTCGCGCGCAGGCCGACGCCTACCGCACAGCGATCGCGGCGAAACAGAAGAATGCGAACCGGAACCTCAAAAAGTTCTTCGACGCCGCCGACATCCACCTGCTGGAAGACCGACGGGGTGACATCTCCGACGAGGAGATCACCACGGAACTGCTGTAGCTGGCAACACGAAGTACCCTGTCTCACTCGCCCGCTCACGCCGTACCCGGAGGACCGATGAAGCTCACACCCGTGCAAAACGACCGGGCCGCAGGGGTGCTTGTGGGAATGGCCTGCGGCGATGCCCTCGGCGCCGGCTACGAATTCGGCCCGCCGCTGGCAGATGGCACCGCCGTCATGATGAACGGTGGCGGCACCTTCAACTGGGCACCGGGGGAGTGGACAGACGACACCTCCATGGCCGTCCCCGTCCTGCGTGCCGTCGCGGCGGGCAAAGACCTGCGTGACGAAACGGTGCTCGACGGCATTGTTGCGGCGTGGATCGACCGGGCGAGGACCGCACCCGACGTGGGGATCCAGCTGAGCGCGATCCTGCGCGGGAGTGCACCAACGGCGGCGGCAGTTCGGTTGGTGGCCGAGGCGCACCATCACCGCAATGGGCGTTCCGGCGGCAACGGCTCACTGATGCGTACAGCTCCGGTGGCACTGGCTTACCTCGACGACCCGGTCACCCTCGCGGCCGTTGCCCGTTCGATCAGCGACCTCACCCACTACGAGACGGATGCGGGGGACGCCTGTGTGCTGTGGTGCCTCGCCATTCGCACCGCCGTGATCACCGGCGATCTCGACATTCGGAGTGGACTTGACGCCCTTCCCCGTGACCGACGGCCGGTGTGGGAGGAACGGATTGTTCGGGCGGAACATGCCAAGCCGCGCGACTTCGAGCGCAACGGCTGGGTTGTCGAGGCGTTGCAGGCGGCATGGTCGTCGATCGTCGGCGGCAGCGGTCTCGTTGACACCCTGGAGCGGGCGGTCCGCGGCGGCCGCGACACCGACACGGTCGCCGCGATCGCCGGAGCCCTGGCGGGAGCGGCCTACGGTGCGTCGTCGGCGCCAGATCGGTGGACACAGGTTGTCCACGGCTGGCCACGGATCGGCATCCGCGATCTCACGATCCTTGCCTCAGAGGCCGCCGGTGCTGTTGCCGACCGGAGCCGTTAGTTCGGGTCGAGCACAGGAATCGTCGACCTCGCCGACCACGAACCGTCCGTTGCGCGCGGTGACGGTGACGATGCCGCAGTTGGGGAAACCCGCGCGGGGTCGGTATCCCGGGTCGAGCTGACGCAGGATCGTTCCGAGGACGGCCCCGTGGGTGACCACGATGACGTCCCCTGCACCGCTCTCCGCAGCCTCAACGGCAGCGGCAACAATGACCCCGAGCCCCCGTTCGAGACGGGTGTTGATGTCGTTCGCCGTCTCGGCGCGGTGCAGGGGGTCGTGCGCGTAGATTCCGTCGAGGACGGCATCGAAGCCGTTTTCGGTGAGCGTCGGCCAGTCCGCTGACCCCGGGGCGTAGGTGAAGCCGAGGCGGGAGAACACCGGCGCCCACAGGGACGCGTTCGGCTGCCCTTCCCAACTGCCGAAGTGCCACTCGCGCAGCTCCGTCATCGGGGTGGCGACCAGCCCGGGATGGCCAGATAGTGCACCGGCCATGGTGGTGCGGGTGCGGGTGAGGTCGCTCACAAAAGCGGCGCCGAGCGGAACGTTCCGCATTCGTTCGCCCAGGGTTTTCACCTGGTGTTCGCCCCGCTCGGTCAGGGGGGAGTCACACCAGCCCTGCAGCTGACCGTTCACGTTGAACAGCGTTTCGGCGTGGCGGACGAAGTGGATACGTGCGTCGGCCGGCATCAGGCAGCGTCGAGGTCCGTCGCGAGCAGGGCCTGGATCTCGTCGGCGACCCGCTCGGAATCATCCCCCTGCACGTCGATAACCACCTCGGAGCCGTGCGTGACCGCCAGGCTCAGGACGGACAGCAGGCTTTTCGCGTCAACGGTGCGACCGTTGGTGGTGATCGTGACGGTATGGCCGGAGGACGCGGCGGCCTTGGCTAGGAGGGCGGCCGGACGGGCGTGCAGTCCGACGGCGGAGGCGATGGTGGTGGTGCGCTGGGCCATAGGTCGAGCCTTTCGGTGGAGATCGGGTGGTGCTGTGGTGGTGCTTGGGGTGGTGGTGCCTGTGGTCGAACGGTTACTCGGGGGCCGCACGGGCGATGTGTAGTGCGAGGAAGGCGACCTCCTCGTTCGGCAGGGTTGTGCCGTGTTCCTTCTGCACAAACGCACGGACCCGTTCGGCGGAGGCGACGGCCTTCGGATAGCGGTCACTGAGGCTGAGGAAAAGGAAGTCGTCGGTACTTTCCAGGAGCCGACCGGCGAAGAACCGCTCGGCGAAATACTGCAGGTGGGCGACGAACCGTGCCGAGTTCAGGTCGTTGTGGCTGACGTTCACGGCACTGGTGTGGGCGACGATGGTGGTGACAGCGCGTATCAGCTGGACGATGCGCATCGAATCGACGCGGTCTTTACCGAGTTCGGCGTTGGCGAGGTGGAAGGCGATGTTCGCCGCCTCGTCGTCGGGAAGCTCAACTGCGAGGCGCTCCGACAGCAGCCGCAGTGCCCGCACACCGACCTCGTAATGGGTCGGGTACACCGTGCGCATCTCCCACGCGAGCCGGTTGACCACCTGCAACCCGCGACGCTGGCGTTCAACGGCGAAGTGCAGGTGGTCGGTCAGCGCGAGGTAGATGTGGGGGTCGAGGTGCAGCCCGCTGGCCTCACCGTCGGCCACGATGGCGCGGGTGAGGTCAACGAACTCGCCGGGGATCTGCGCGAGGAGCTCGACCAGGTTGCGGTGGTCGCCGTCGTCGAGGGAAACGAAGACCCGGTCGACGGAGGACGCGGGGATCTCCGCGC
>JAODAO010000096.1 GCA_025463465.1 Glaciihabitans sp.
CCAGCACAGTGACTTCCTGGTCGTCAAGGCTCTCCACGTGCGCCTCCCAGACTCCGTCCTCGGTGAGCGTCATCGTGAGCGAGACACCGTCGAGCGGAGCTCAGACGCGCGTGGACGACACCTCCAGTTCGGTGGCGCCGAGGTTGGCCAGCGCGTCGGAGAGCAGTGTGCTGTCCTTCATTCGTGTGCGCACCCGGATCTCCGGGGCGCGCTCCGCACCTTGTGTGCCATTGGCAGTGAGGGCGGCGCCGAGTGCACCGACACCACCGGCCGCTGCAGCAGCGGCGAAGGCGATGGGGAGGAGGATCAGGGTGACACTCATACGAGTCTCGCTTTCGTTCCGGGCCGGTCCTGTCGGGGGCCGAGGTCGTGCAAAAGTGCTTCGAGGGCCGCGTCATCGGCCCAGCCGTTCACGTCGATTCGGCCATCGCGATGGATGCGGATCTCCAATCGGTCGGGCTCGCCGTCACGCTCAATACGGGCGACTTCCTCGGCGTACACCGGGGTGAGTGCACGGATGCCCTGGTTGGTCGACCCGAGCCACGGCCGACCGGCGTCTGGCCGGTCGCGCAGATAGGGGCCGTCGATGAGGAGGTCGGTGGCGTCGAGTAGCCGCGCGAGGTCCGGGCGGGTCGCCGACCACTCGGTGAGCAGCTCGAGGGTGTACCCCGAGAACGTCATCACGCTCAGGCCCGCGCCGCGGAACGCCTCCGCGATCGTGGCAAGGGCCGCGGCCTGGTCGAAGGGTTCGCCGCCGAGAAGGGTGATTCCCTGCACACCGGCAGCCAGCGCCTCTGCCACGAACCGGTCGGCCAGGGCGGACGGATCCTCCACACTGCCGCCAATTTCGGCCCAGAGCTGAGGGTTGAAGCAGCCGGGGCAATGCACGCTGCAGCCCTGCACCCACAGGGCAGCGCGCAGACCAGGACCCTCTGCCGTGGTCGCCGCGAGGAACCGCGACCAGCGCAGCTGATTCGCGGGCTTCTGAGCGGGCTCGACGGTGCCCAGCAGGGACCTGCCGGACAAAGGCGAGCCGACCAGCGTCACCTGGTGCCGTCCCAGTTCTGCGCTGCCGTCTCCTGCTCCGCCGCGACCTGGCCGTACGCTTCGGTGAACGACGAAGCCGTGGTCTCGGCGTCGAGCATGTTCTCCAGCACGGCGATGTAGTCGAGGCATTCGTTGCCGTACATACCGATGGTCTCGGCGTGCACGGTGCCGTCCGGCCGAACCTGCACGATGAGCTGCTTGCCTGTCATGGCGTGTCCTTTTCGATCTTAGAAATCAACGGTACGGCCGCCGCGGCGGCTGGAGAGCCCCGGCTCCGCTGTATCGACGGCACCGACCAGAGCGTCTTCCTCCGGGTCGATGTCTTCGCTGCCTGTGGCTCGCACGGCACGCACTTCGGCCCAGGCGCGGATGGTCTGCACTTCCTCCGCCTGGGTGACTGCGAGCGGGATCATGTTCGTTATCGCCTCGGTCAGGTCGGTCAGGGTGGCAGGTCGGCGACCGGCGAAGGCCTCATACAGCGCCACAATCACGGCCTGCTCGATTTCAGCGCCTGAGTAGTTCTCGCTCACCGCCACGAGCGCTTCGACGCCGCCCGCGCCGATGCCCGCCAGGCCGTTGCGGTCGGTGGCGTTGGAGGCGAGCTGGATGGTCCAGATGGCGCGCCGTTCCACGGCAGTAGGCAGGTCCACAAAGAAGATCTCGTCGAAGCGGCCCTTTCGCATGAACTCCGGGGGCAGGGAGTCAATGTTGTTGGCCGTGGCGACGACGAACACCGGATGCTTCTTCTCCTGCATCCAGGTGAGGAAATACCCGAACACCCGGGCGGTGGTTCCGGAGTCGCCGGTGCCACTGGTGTTGGAGAAGCCCTTCTCGATCTCGTCGACCCAGAGGATGCACGGGGCGACGGCCTCGGCCGTCGCGAGGGCGGTGCGGAGGTTCTGTTCGGAGGAGCCAACGAGGCCGGAGAAGATCCGGCCGATGTCGAGGCGCAGCAACGGCAGCCCCCAGGACGCGGCCATCGCCTTGGCGGTGAGTGACTTGCCACACCCGGGAACGCCGGTGATAAGAACACCCTTGGGCGCCGGCAGGCCGAACTCCTCTGCATCGGCCAGCCAGGAGCCGTCGCGCCGAGACAGCCAGCGCTTCAGGTTGTTGAGTCCACCGACCGAGTCAAGGTCGAGGGCCTTCGTGACGAAGTCGAGCAGGCCGGACTTGCTGACGATCTGGCGCTTCTCGTCGAGCACCACGTTGACGTCGCTGGCTGTCAGCTGGCCATCATCCACCATCGCACGCGCGAAAGCATTCTCTGCCTCTGACATCGTGAGACCCCGCGCGGCCTGAACCAGGCTCTCCAGGGTCTTCTCGTCGGCCTGCACCGTGATCCGGCCATCCCCGGAGGAGTTGTTGTCGATCATCGTGTTGAGCATCGAGCGCAGTTCAGAGGTGTCTGGCAGCGGAAACTCGAGAAGGTGGGCGAGCTTGTCCAGTTCGGGCGGGATGCAGCGAACCGGGGCAGTCACCACCAGCGCACGGGCGGCGTCAGCGTGGCGCAACTCGAGGATAGTCTCGCGCACTTTGCGGATGATGACCGGGTCGCCGGGGCGCTGCTCGGTGCCGAAGTAGGCGTGCAGGTCGCAGAACACGAACACGGCGTTCTCGGCTACCCCAACGATGTGGTCGAGGGCCTTGGCAGGCGCAGAAGTATTATTGATGCCCTTGCCATCGGGGGCGATGAGGCCGGTCGCGCTGGTCCAGGTCCAGACCTCGCGGGGGCGTCGCAGCGCCTTGGCGGCGCTGGTCACCTCTTCGAGGGCACGCTGTTCCTCACTGGTCTCGATGTACAAAAGTGGAAGGCGGGCTTTGAAGGCCTGGTCGAGCGTCCGGGCAAAACTCATGGGAGGGTGCTTTCTGTCGAGGCGGCCGGGTCCGTGGCGGGCGAGGCGGCAGGATCCGTAACGGTTGCGTCGGGCTGGACGTCGCCGGGGGAGGGGCTGTCGGTCGGGGCGTCCCCGGCCAGTTCGTCGATGTCTACCGTCCAGGCGCCGCGTTCATCGTCGGATTCGATGCTGAAGTACACGGCGCTGGTGGGGTCCCACGATTCGCGCAGGTCGATCTCACCGGACTCGATAATGGGCCGGTCCGACTGTCCGCCGACGGTTTGGATCGTCACGAAGAAGATTCCATCTCCCCGGTGCACAAAGCGGGCGCTAACGGCGTCGCCGCGGTAGACGAGGTAACCGTTGCCGGAGCCGCTGGCGAACCCGTCGGTGATCTCGGTGAACTCGGCCTTCTCGA
>JAODAO010000103.1 GCA_025463465.1 Glaciihabitans sp.
ACGGTGACGAGGGCCAGGGCGATGAGGAAGCCGGGGATCGCGAAGCCGAGGACCGAGACGACCTGCACAACGCGGTCGACCCAGCCGCGGCGCACCGCGGCCCAAACGCCGATCGCGACGGCGACGACGGCGGAGATGATGGTGGCGCCGAGCACGATGGAGAGGGTCACGGCCAGGCGGGAGGTGATGGCCGCCGTGACCCCCTGGCCGGTGAACCAGGAGGTGCCAAGGTCGCCGGTGACGGCGCCGCCGAGCCAGTTGATGTACTGCGACCACAGCGGCTGGTTGAGACCGAGCTCCGCGGCGCGAAGATCAACGGTTTCCTGCGATGCCGTGACCCCGAGGATCCGCCGCGCGATGTCACCGCCCCCCAGGTAGAGGAGCGCGTAGGCGACGATCGAGATGAGCACCACGAGGACGACCCCCGAGATGACGCGTCGCAGAATGAATCTCAACACCGTTGTTTACCTTCGATTCAGGTCGAATTGGATGGAAAAGCGGGAGGGCACCTCGCGGTGCCCTCCCGTGACGGACTACTTGGGCTGGATGTTCCAGAGGTACGGGTAGGCGTTACCCTGCTGGACCTCAACCGTGGTGTTGGCGTCGGTGACGAAGTTGATCTGCTGGCGGTACCACGGGGCGAACCACGCCTGTTCAACGATGTAGGTGTTGAGTGCCTTCACCGCGGTGTTGTATTCCTCGCCGCTGGTGGTGTGGATGGTCTCGATGAGGCCGGCGATCGTCGGGTCCTCGTTCTTGAACATGTTGAACGTGGAATCCGGGGCGATCTCGAAGTTGATCAGTGCCCAGTCGGGGTCCTGCTGCAGGTACAGGTACGAGGCCGGGTACTTCGCCGCGATGACATCGGAGAGGAAGTTGTTGCCGGTGTCTGTGTAGGTGACGGTGATTCCGACATCCGCCAGCTGCTGCTGGATCAGGGTGAAGGCCGACGTTCCGAGGAGCGCGGTGGACGGCATGCTCAACTCGAAGCCGTTGGGATAACCGGCCTCGGCGAGCAGGTTCTTGGCCTTCTTCGGGTCGTAGTCGTACGCGCTGTCGAGCGATGGGTCGTACGCCTCGGAGTTTTCTGGGAAGATCTGCGTGGTCGGGGTTCCGTAGCCCTGGCCGATTGCCTTCAGCAGCGCTTCCTTATCGAAGGCGTAGTTGATCGCCTGGCGGACCTTCACATCGGCCAGAGCCGGGGCGATGGTGCCGTCACGGTCGAGCAGCAGGATGCCGGCCCAGTTCAGCTCGAGGGGAGTGGCGGTGAAACCAGACGCCTCGATCTCCTTGATGTCGTTGTTGTCTGCCGTGGTGGATGCGTTGACCTGCCCACCCTTGAGAGCGTTGACCAGTGCAGTGGAGTCCGTGTAGACGTTCAGCGTCAGGTTGTCGTAGTGACGGCTGTCCGCATCCCAGTAGTCCGGGTTGGACGTGTACACGTAGGAGGTACCGATCACGGTCTTGTCGACATCGAGGATGTACGGGCCGGAACCGATCGGGTTGGTCTTGAGGTCGGCGTTGGTGAACGCGGCGGGGCTCTCCACGAGGCCGGCATCCTGGCTCAGGTACGTCAGGATCGCGGGGTTGGGCTCCGAGAGGGTGACGGTGACGGTGCTGGCATCGGTGGCGACCGCGTCGGCGATGTCCTTGATGCGGGTTTTGTCGGGGGAGTTGCCGTCGCGGAAGCGGATGATGTTCTGCGCTACGGCATCGGCGTCGAGGGCGGTGCCATCGGTGAACGTCACCCCGTCGCGGATGGTGAGGGTCAACACGGTGTTGTCCTCGTTGTACTCCCACGAGGTAGCGAGTCCCTCAACGATGGTGCCGTCGGGCTCCGCGCGGAGGATCGTGTCGAACACGGCCTGGTGGTAAGGCGACTCGTTCGCCCAGTAGGAGTCGGCGGCAACCATGGTGGTTGCCGGACCGAGCAAACCCAGCGTGAGTGTGCTGTTTGCGCTATCGCCCGAGTCATCGCCGGCTGCGCATGCGCTGAGCCCAACGGCCAGGGAGGCGGCTACCGCAACAGCGGCAACCCTTTTCCAACGGAACATCTTTGTCCTTCCGAGATTGCGGTCCGGTTCGACAATGACCCGGTGTTGCACGAAGCTAACACGAAAACTACAACGTCACTAGGTTTTTGACGCAAATACTTTTTGGCACTAGGTTTTCGTATGTGGCCGCTCAAACGATTGGCCCTGCGTGCAATGGTGTCCGCTCAACCCGGCCTCCGTCGCTCGCTCGTCAAGGACGTCGGAGAGCTCATGGCCAACCCCACCTCACCACCTACCAAGGTGCGGGGTTCGTACGCGAAAACCGCCGCGCGACGCGAAGAAATCGTCCGCGCCAGCTTCGAGGTGTTCTCCGTTAGCGGCTATCACGCCGCCTCCCTCCGGGAGATAGCCGATCGTGTCGGCCTGACCCAGGCCGGCATCCTGCACCACTTTGCCAACAAGTGGGAACTGCTCGAGGCCGTCCTCACCCTTCGCGACGAGGAGGCATACCTGGTCACCGGCATCAACGAAACAACGCTGGGGCGTGCAGCCATGCACGGTTTCCTCGACCTGGTTGAACACAACGTGCGCGAACCTGGGATAGTCGAGCTGTTTTGCGTGCTCTCGGCCGAGGCCACCAACTCCAGCCATCCCGCACACAAGTACTTCCAGGACCGCTACGTCTGGACGGTGAACCGGGTCACCGATGCCTACGGCGACATGCTCACCCGCGGTGAACTGCTCCCCGGGATCGACCCGAGGAGCGCGGCCGTGCGAACGGTCGCGATTATGGACGGGCTGCAGGTGCAGTGGCTGCTCGACCGCGGTGCCCTCGACATGCGCGAAGAACTGCGCCTGCACATCCAGAGCCTGACCAGTGTGGAGTTTGAATGACCAGTCCCCGTTTCCGCGTGATCTCCGATAACGACTACTCGGGGGATCCCGATGGCCTCGCGCAGCTGGCGCACCACGCGCTGTCGCCCTCGATCGACCTTCGACTGGTCATCGGCACCCACCTCCGGGTCGGCGACCCGTTCGATCCGTCCGGTGAAAGTGCGGACAACGCCGCAGCCATTGCCCTGGAGATCCTGCAGCTGTCCGGTCGGGAGGACGTGCCCGTGCTCGCCGGCTCCAACGTCGACATCACCACCTCGCCTGATCCCTCAGCGGCCGCCATCGCGATCGTGGCGGAGGCCATGCGAGACGACACCGATGCCCGACTGTTCTACTGCGCGGGCGCCGGCCTCACCGAACTCGCGGCAGCGCTGCGCCTGGAACCCGCGATCGCCGCGCGCCTGACGTTGGTCTGGATTGGCGGCCCGGAACACGAGGGCCTCGCGACCGCACCACCCGGGGCGATGCCAATCGAATACAACCTCCTCATCGACGTGCCGGCCGCCACCGAGGTGTTCGACTCGGCCGTGCCGATCTGGCAGATCCCCCGCGACGCCTACCGGCAGACCCTCGCGTCGTTCACCGAGCTGCGCCACCGCATGGGAGGCGCCGGTCCGCTCGGCGCCCGCCTGTTCGAACCGCTCGACCGCGTGCGCGAGATGGTCGAGGCTCACGGCGGCAACATCGGCGAGACCTACATCATGGGTGACAGCCCGCTGGTGCTCGTCACCGCACTGTTGTCCTCGTTCGAGGCGGATGCTTCCTCCAGCGGTTTCGTGTATCTCCCGACCCCCGGTATCAACGCGGCCGGCCAGTACGTCTCCCGCCCCGATGCACGCCCGCTGCGGGTTTTCACCAGCCTCGACACCCGTCTGATGTTTGAGGACTTCTACCTCAAACTCGCCGCGCTCGCGGGCTGACCGGTCCTCACCGCTCTTGACCGACCGAACGAACGAACGAAAGCGCCCGATGTCCGCAGCATCCCCCACGCCTGCCCCGTCTGAACCGGGGGCCATCGCCCTGTCTGCCCGGTTCATCACACCCGTTGTCGAGGGGGATGCTGCGCCGCTGCTCCGGCGCGAATTTACGCTCGACGCCGGGCATGGCGAGGTCGCCGAGGCGACACTGCTGCTGTCGGCGCTGGGTGTCTGCGAGGCGTGGATCAACGGGGTTCCGGTGTCGCCCGACGTGCTCACCCCCGGCTGGACCAGCTACGAGTGGCGTCTGCGCTACTCCACGTACACCGTCACCGAACTGCTCACCGGGGAAACCGCGGTGTTGGGCCTTGCTATCGGCGACGGCTGGTTCCGGGGCCGTCTCGGTTGGGGTGAGGGCGTGCAGCGTTACGGCGATGACATCGCCGGTTTCGCCGAACTGCGCGTCCGGTTCGCGGACGGTCACGAGCAGTGTGTTGTCACCGACGAGTCCTGGAGCGCCGCGTCCGGCACCGTCACCGCCGACAGCCTCTACGACGGCCAGGACATCGACGCCCGTCGCGCCCTGCGCGGCTGGAACACCCCCGCCTTCGACGCGTCCGCGTGGGGAGCTGTAAAAATTGTGCCGTTCGACCTCGGCCGACTCGAGCCGTACATCGGTCCTCCTGTGCAACGCCAGGAGGAGGTGGTGCCGCAGCGGGTGTGGACCAGCCCCGCGGGCGCGACCCTGGTCGACTTCGGACAAAACCTGGTTGGTTGGCTGCGTGTCTCTGTGCGCGGCACCGCGGGGCACACAATCACCATCCGCCACGCCGAGGTCCTCGAGAATGACGAGCTGGGCATACGCCCCCTGCGCACGGCGAAGGCCACCGACCGGTTCACCCTCTCCGGCGCCGACGACATTTTTGAGCCCACCTTCACTTTTCACGGGTTCCGTTACGCCGAGATCACCGGTTGGCCCGGCGGCATAGACGCGATCGAAGCCGGAGCTGTGACGGCCGTGGTCATTGGCTCAGAGTTGCAGCGGATCGGCCGGTTCCGCACCTCCGACCGCCTGCTCAACCAGTTCCACAGAAACGTGGTCTGGGGGATGCGGGGCAACTTCGTGGACGTGCCAACGGACTGCCCGCAACGGGACGAGCGGATGGGCTGGACGGGCGACATCGCCGCGTTCGCACCGACCGCGGTGTTCCTGGTGGACGCGAAAAACTTCCTGCGCGACTGGCTGCGCGATCTTGCCCTCGAGCAGGCCAACCACAACGGTGCCGTGCCGTTTGTGGTGCCGGACATCCTCAAATACCTGCCGGCGGGCGGCGAGTTTCCGCCCATGGACAGTACGGCAGTGTGGAGCGACGCCGCGGTCTGGGTGCCATACGCGCTCTGGCAGGCCTATGGCGATACGACCGTGCTCACGGAGCAGTGGGAATCGATGACCAGCCACGTGCGGCGTGTGCGTTCGAAATTGTCCCCGTCCGAGGTGTGGGACACCGGATTCCAGTTCGGCGACTGGTTGGATCCCGATGCCGCGCCGGACGAGCCGTGGAAGGCCAAAGCCAACACCGGTGTTGTCGCCACGGCGTGCGCGTACCGCACGGCGAAAATGGTGGCCGAGGTGGCCGGTGTTCTCGGCCGTGAGGCGGAGCAGCGTGAGTTCACCGAACTAGCCGATTCTTTGCGGTCGGCCTTTGTTGCCGAGTATGTGTCCGGCGATCGGATCCTCAGCGATTGCACCACCGTCTACACCCTCGCGATCGCCTTCGGTGTGCTCGACGACGATCAGCGGACCTGGGCGGGTGAGCGTCTTGCCGAGTTGGTGGCGGACAGTGGCTTCCGTATCTCCACTGGCTTCGCCGGCACCCCGTTCATCATGGACGCCCTGAGCTCGACCGGGCACCTGGACACCGCGTATCGCCTGCTGCTGCAGCGCGAGTCGCCCTCCTGGCTGTACCCGGTCACCATGGGCGCGACCACCGTATGGGAACGCTGGGACTCGATGCTGCCGGACGGCAGCATCAACCCGGGCGAGATGACCAGCTTCAACCACTACGCACTGGGCGCCGTGGCGGATTGGATGCACCGGGTCATTGGTGGGGTTGCCCCGCTTGAGCCCGGATACTCGCGCATCCTCGTCGCTCCCCGGCCCGGTGGCGGGCTGGACTGGGCCGAGACGACACTGGAGACACCAAACGGAGCCGTCTCCGTCCGCTGGGAACGGCACGATGGTGCCCTCACACTCGAGCTGCAGGTTCCGCTCGGCGCGACCGCCGTCATCCGGCTGCCGGGTACGTCGGACGAGAACGTTTTGGCGGGAGAACACCGGCGGACGGTGCTCGCCGCCGGGTAACCTTGGGCCAGCCCAGCTCGGCTGGCTTTCGCTAACCTCGGCGCTGGCGGGTTCGTGGAAGCAGCACCGTGAGCGTGATCCCCGCAACCGTCAGGACCGCGCCAATCGCCGCGAAGATCCAACCAATTGGCACATGCCCGGGTTCTTCCGCGACGACCGCCGAGTACACGGCAATAAGGCCGATCGCGGCGACGACGGCACCCAGGCCGGCGAGAGTGCGAGTTGACAGTGCTAATGCGCGGGATCCCCTGGTCTCCATGCGGCAAAGCTAGCAACCGTTCCACGAGGCCGCTATAGCTGTTGGTGAACATTCCCCCAACAACTCGCCGAACTTATGGGTCGACGGGTCCGAGTCCTCTGGCCCATCCGCGCACGCGAAGCTAGCGCGCCTCATGCACGCGGATGGCGATTTGCGTGCGGTTGTCGGCGCCGAGCTTCTGCAGGATCCGGGCGATATGGGTTTTCACCGTCGACAGGCTGATGAACAGCCTCACGGCGATTTCGGCATTGGAGAGCCCGTTGGCGATGGCCTCGGCGACGTCCCGCTCACGATCGGAGAGGTCGTCGAGGGCGGCACGTGCCGCGATCGAACGCTGGGGCGCCGGTTGTTGCGTGACGGCGGTGACAAGCTGCTGGGTGACCGTGGGTGACAACATGATCTGGCCAGCGGCAACGCGGTGGATAGCCGAGACCAGGTCGGCCGGCGGGGTGTCCTTCAGCAGAAACCCTCGAGCGCCGAGCTGCAGGGCTGACAACACCAGGTCGTCGGTGTCGAACGTGGTGAGCACGATGATTGCGAGCTCCGGGCGGCGCCGCAGGGCCTGCTCGGTAGCGGCGAGGCCATCCATCACGGGCATTTGGATGTCCATCAGCACTACGTTCGGGTGGTGTTCGGTGATCGCGTCGAGGGCGAGCTCACCGTTTGCCGCTTCCGCCACGATGGTGATATCGGGATGACCCTCGATGATGAGCCGCAGGCCAGTGCGCACCAGGAACTCGTCGTCGACGATCAGTACCCGCACCGTGTTGTGGGTGTCGGGGAGGGGCGTCATGTCGGCCACGGTAGCGCAGCGTGAACCACAAAGCGCCCGTTGTCGTTGGGGATGATGTCAAAATCTCCGCCCGCGAGCCGCAGGCGCTCGTCGAGTCCGGCGAGGCCAAAACCCGACGGGATGGCGTCAGCGTTCTGACGTCCGCGCTCCTCCGGCGGCACCAGGTCGCTGGTGACGGTGAGCACCAGGTGGGCACCGGGCGTTTGCGTCAACTCGACGGTCACGGGCTGCCCGGGGGCATGTTTCCTGGCATTGGTCAAGGCTTCCTGCGCCACCCGGTAGAGGTGGCGTCCCGCGCCGTCCGGCAGGGTGGGGAGCCGGCCAGCTACCGCCGGCGACATGATCAGCTGCACGGGGTTTCCCGCGGTGGTCGCCGAATCGATGAGCTCGTCCAACTGGGCGAGGGTCGGCTGGGGGCGCACAGACGAAGGGGTGATGGAGGATGCTGCGCCACCGTCTGTGGTCACCGTGTTCACCTCATCCACCGTGCCGGGATCCGCTCCCGGCGACGTCGGTTTGACGCCATGGTCCCGCATGATGCCCAGTACCTCACGCAGTTCGGCCAGCGCCAGGTGGGCGTTTTCCCGGATGGTGGATGCGGTCGCCGCGGTCTGCTCTGCGCTGAGATCCGTGCGGTGGCTGAGCGCGCCGGCATGCAGCGCAACAAGCGAGAGGCGGTGGGCGAGGGCATCGTGCATCTCGCGGGCGATGCGGTTGCGCTCGTCCGCTTTCGCGGCGAGTTCGCGGGCGGACTGTTCACGCTGCGACAGCTCGGCCTGGCGGCGCAGGCTCGCCAGAAGTTGCCGCCGGCCACCGATGTAGAGCCCGATAAGAACGAGGACGGTGGCGCTGCCCACCCCGACGAGCGCCAGTTGCCACAGTGGTTCCTCGTTGGTGGCTGGGCGCAGTGTGATGTCGACAAAACCACTACCGAGGAACAGGGCGGTGACCAGCACAATCTCCCGCGGTCGCCTGCGCGTGGCGATGGAGATGACAGCGAGGATTCCCACACCAACGGCGAGAGAGGAAAGGGCGCTGAGCAGGAGGATGGTGCAGGTGACGAGGAGTGGTTTGCGACGCCGCAGCGGGTAGATGGTGATGGCGACAACACCCAAAACCACATCGACAACCAGGCGCAGAGCAAACAGGCCCGCCTCGTCAACGGAGGCATCAGGTTCGGGAACCGACGTCGAAAAGGCAAGGAGGAACGCTCCGAAACCACCGAGGATTCCGAGAAGCATCCGCCACACGTGTCCCCAGACCAGCCGGGCGGCGGACGGGACTTCGGCAACAACTGACATTCCATCGAGTCTAGGCAGCGCGCCCCATCGGCACAGTCGGCCAAAAGGATGATCGCTCCCTCCTCCTTTCTGCCAGGAAATCGTGGCCCGATGGTCGATGCCCTCGCGGCGGCCCGCCGCGAGGGTGGATGCATGACCGATTCCCGCTCTCTCACCCCCGCCGTGACCGGCATTCCCTTCCCTCGCCTTGCCCGCACGTCACCGCGTTACCGGTGGTGGCGTCCCCTCGCCGTCGGGGCCGTCGGGCTGGCTATTTACCTTGCCGTCTCAATCGTCATTGTGCTTGTCGCCGCGATCGTCGCCGTGCTTGCTGACGTTTCCGCCGACTCCGGTCCCTTTGCTGTGCTGCTCAGTGCCGACGACCTGACCGACATGAGCGACCCGGCGACCCTCACCCTCGTGCTGCTGTCGATCATCCCGATGCTGCCCGCGTTCCTGCTGGCGACCCGCATCGTGGGGGCCCGGCCGGTCGGCACCCTGTCTTCCGTGGCGGGGAAGGTGCGCTGGAGCTGGCTCATCCGCTGCCTCGGTTTCGCGATGGTCACCCTCGCCGTGGGAATGGCTCTCACCTTCGGCCTCGCCATCGCGCAGGGCACCGAACTCACCGTGGGTTTCGACCACACCACTCTCGCCTGGACTCTTGCCGCCATCGTGTTTCTTGTCCCGCTGCAGGCCGCAGCCGAGGAGTACATTTTTCGCGGATTCCTGATGCAGATGATCGGGGGATGGCTGCGACACCCGGCATTCGCCATCCTGCTCCCGGTGCCCCTGTTTGTGCTGGGGCACGACTACGGACTCCTCGGCATGCTCGACGTTGGCCTCTTCGCCGTCGTCGCCGGCTGGATCACCTGGCGCACCGGTGGCCTGGAAGCCGCCATCGCCCTCCACGTCGTTATCAACGTCATTGTGCTCATCCTCGGCGCCGTTGGTTTACTCGATCCCAACGAAAGCGACGGCTCCCTCTCGGGTATCGCCGTCACCGTGATCACGTCCGTCCTGTTCTGCTGGTTCGTCACCAGGGCGACGAACCGCCTCGGCATCCTCCGAGTCGCGTCGCCGCAGGTGGATGTCTCCAGCCAGCCAGCCGGGTCGATGCTCCCCAGTGCGGCCGGGCGCTGACGAGCCTGGTGCAGTCCCCCGAGTGGGTGACCGGTCGCGGGTCGCTACGGTTCGCGGACCGTAAGAACGGTTTTGCCCAGGGCGCGTCGTTCGTCCAAAGCCGCGACGGCTTCTGGCGCGCGATCAAGCGGCAGGACATCACTGATCACGGGAGCCAGTAACCCGCGGGCAACATGGGGTACCAGCCGTGCCCACTGGTCGGGCAGCGAGACCGAGGACTCGGGCATAAGGCCCTCCCACGCCACCCCCACGATGGTTGTGTTGGTGAGCAAAAGCCGGTTGACCTTGACGGTGGGGATGCTCCCGCCGGTGAAACCGAGCACAAGGAGACGACCACGGGTGGTCAGCGCACGCAGCGAGTCGGTGAAGCGCTCGCCGCCGACCGGGTCGAGCACCATGTCCACCCCACGACCGGCCGTGATGGCGCGTGTCTCATCGAGGAAGTTGTAGGGGGAGATGACATGGTCTGCGCCGACCGTGCGAGCGAGCTCCCCCTTCTCCGGTGTGGACACCACCGCGATCACCTCGGCGCCGCGCAATTTCGCCTGCTGGGTCAGGGCGATGCCCAGCCCGCCCGCTGCGCCGTGAATGAGGACCGTTTCGCCCGCGCGCAGGCTGCCGCGCTCGCCGAGGGCGAACTCGGCGCTCAGCACGTTGATAGGCATCGCGGCGGCCTGGACGAAGCCGATCTCGTCTGGCAGGTTCAACACCCGGTCGGCGGGGGTGACAACGTATTCGGCGAACGCACCGGCGCCGGCAACCCCGAGCACGCGTGCGCCGACGGCAAAACCGGAATCAGCATCGGCCTCCACAACGACGCCCGCGAACTCGCAACCAACGGTGAAGGGCAGCGGCACACGCAGTTGGTACTCGCCGCGCGACTGCAGCACATCCGGGTAGGCGACCCCGGCGGCATGAACTTCAATCAGGACTTCACCGGGTGCGCGGTGCGGAATCGGAGAATCCTGGATTTCGAGCAGCCGCGGTCCCCCGTGGGTGGTGTTGCGTACAGCGCGCATCGTCCCAGGCAGTGAAGTCATCCCCCCATCATGCCGATCGAAAGAGTGAGTGGTGCGATGTGCGGGCTTTTCGACGCGCGCGTCAGTGGGCCGGAACGCGGCTGGAGCGCGCCGTCGACGACGCCACCGCAGCGAGCGTCCGGATGTCGTCGAATTTTCCCGCGGCGATGTCCGCGCGAGTGGCGATCCAGCTGCAACCGGCCGAGAACACCGCCGGGTGCGCCAGATAGTTGGCGAGGTTGGTGGGGGAGACCCCTCCGCTGGGCATAAACGTCACATCAGGGAAGGGGCCGGCGAGGGCATCGATCAGCCCGAGGCCCCCGAGAACCCCCGCGGGAAACAGCTTCACCCGGTTGAGGCCGTGCAGCACCGCAGCCTGCAGCTCGCTTGGTGTTGCGATGCCGGGCAGCAACGCGAGTCCACGCTCCCGTGCCCGCTCGAGCACGTCGAGGCCGAGGCCCGGGCTCACGGCGAAGTTCGCCCCGGCATCGGCGACGACATCCACCTGAGCAGCGTCCGTCACCGTTCCGGCACCCACCAACAGGTCGCCTCGGGTGGCGAGCAGCTCGATGGCACGAATTCCCGCCGGCGTGCGCAGCGTCACCTCCACGCAGAAGATCCCACCCTCCACCAGGGCATCGGCGAGCGGATGCGCGAGTTCGGCGTTGTCGAGGGTGACGATGGGCATAATCGGGCTGGCAGTTGCGAGGGTTCGTTCTGTCGATTCGAGGACGTTGATGGGTGCTCCCTGGCGAACGTTGGAGGGGTGGATGTTCAGAGGCGGCGGGACACTTCCTCCGCTGCTTCGCCCACGGCGGCGCCCATGGCGGCGAGTTCTTTCGAGGTGACGACGAAAACGAGAGTGCTCACACACACCGCCGCCACCGGGTAGCTGTTGTTGTCGAGCACGGCGGCAGCGATGGAACACAGGGCGGGATCGACCTCGCCGAAGTCGGTGGCGAACGCCTGGGAACGAATTGCTGCCAGCTCAGTGAGGAGGCCTTCTCGGTCGTTGCTTCCTCCGATCAGCGCGTCGCGCTCACCGTCGGGCAGGTAGGCCAGGATCACCTTGCCGGCGGCGGACCAGGTCAGGGGGAGTTGCGAGCCGACGTCCGGAGCAATGGAGTAGGCGAGTTTCGGGTCGACCTTGTGCGTGTAGGTGATGCTGTCGCCGCTGAGTACGGCGAGGAACACCGCATGGCGCAGGGTGCGCTGCAGGGCAACCAGGGTCGCTTCGATCCCGCTTCCACTGTGTCCTTCCATACCGGCGGCGAGCACCCGCAGCCCGTTGCCGGGACGATAAAAGCCGTCGCCGGATGGTTCGACGTAACCCTCCTCCACGAGGATCGCGAGGATGCGGTGCACACTCGATTTCGGCATTCCCATGGCATCCGCGACGTCACCGAGACGCATCGGATCGTGGGACTGCGCAAGGAGGGAAAGCATCCTGAGCGCCTTCGACACCGCGTTCTGCGATGCATCAACCGTTTTCATTTTCCTTGCCGCCGCCGCTCGATCGTGTGATAGGTTTCATGAAATCTTAAGTGGAACGCCATTCAGTATGACGGAACGCTACGGATAATGCACGTACTATTCACGGCGCTCGGCCCAGCGAAATCTCCCTGGGGCAGGCGTCCCTCTGGAAGGTAACCGCATGACGTCACTGCAGACAGCGCCGCACTTCGATGCGGCAATCCGGGGCGGCCTGGTGCTCGACCCGGCGTCGGGTGAGCTGAGCTCCGCCACCGTTGCCCTGCGCAACGGGCTCGTCGCCGCGGTGCTTCCCGCCGCGGAGTTGATCGATTCCGTCGAGAACATCAACGCAGACGGACTGATCGTGACGCCCGGCCTGATCGACCTGCACACCCACGTGTTCAGCAACTCGACCTACCTCGCCGTTGACGCCGACCGAATCGGTGTCGACCAGGGCGTCACCACCCTCGTCGACGCGGGCAGTGCCGGGGCGCTGTCGTTCCATGCATTCCGGGACGGGGTGATCGATCGCTCCGTGACCCGCGTCCTGTCGTTCATCAACATCTCCGACCTCGGACTCACCGCCGGCAACACCGAGCTGGTGAACATGGGCGACGTCGGCACCCCGGCGCTGCATCACCTCCTCTCCGCCGAGGCGCACCGTTCCATCCGCGGCATCAAGGCGAGGATGAGCTCGTCCGTGGTGGGTGCCAACGGGTTGGAGCCGCTTGTGGCGGCGCGCCGCGTGGCTGCGGAGTTCGACCTGCCCGTGATGGTGCACGTTGGCAACGAACCTCCCCTCTACTCCGATGTAATCGGCCTCCTCGTCGCCGGCGACGTTGTCAGCCACGCCTTCCACGGCAAGCGCGGCGGACTCCTCGACGAAGCGGGTGTTGTCAGCGACGCCGCCCGGCGCGCCCGCGACCGCGGTGTGCTCTTCGACGTGGGCCACGGCAGCGCGAGCTTCTCGTTCGAGACGCTCGAGCGGGCGCTCGAGGAGGGTTTCGCACCCGACCTGGCAAGCACCGACCTGCACAGTGAGAATGTGGACGGCCCGGTGCACAGCCTGGTCACCACGCTCAGCAAACTGATCGCCGTGGGCCTTCCCCTCACGCAAGTGATCGCTTATGCGACCGCAAACGCGGCTGGCGTGATCGGCGAAGGGGATGGGCTCGGTTCCCTGGCGGTCGGCAGCATCGCCGACCTCAGCCTGCTTCGCCTTGAGCGCTGCACCACCCAGCTCACCGACTCCGAGGGAAACACGCGCACCTCGCCGCACACGCTAGCCGCGGTTGGGGCC
>JAODAO010000114.1 GCA_025463465.1 Glaciihabitans sp.
CGCCCCGAAGCTCACCACGAACACGTTGGCGGCGATGAGGGCTACCGTGCCCCAACCACCAGGAAGGCTGGGTGCGCCATTAACGATGTCGGCCTGGCTGAAGGCGATCGACATGGTAGCCAGCGACACGGCCATACCCACCGAGCCAAACAGGAGGATCGGACGACGCCCGACCCGGTCGATCAACGCGATTGCGATGAACGTCACCGCGATGTTGGTGATTGACGTCACCACGGAGATCGTCAGGGAGTCGCTCTCTTGAAAACCGACCGACTTCCACAGGGTCGTCGAGTAGTAGAAAATGACGTTGATTCCCACGAACTGCTGGAATACCGAGAGGATAATTCCCACCCAGACGATGGGCTTGAGTCCGAGCATCGGGCCGCTGAGAGCGCCCTTCTGGGCGGATAGTTTGTCCGTCTCGATGCTCTCGCGCATTTCACGGATCGCTCGCTCCACGTCGTCTCCGGGCCACAGCCGGGCGAAGATCGCCCGAACTTCGTCGTCCTTGCCCTTCAGCACGAGGTAACGGGGCGACTCAGGCAATCGGAGGGCGATAAGCCCATAGATGATCGCGGGCACTGCGGCGGCGAAGAACATCCAGCGCCAGGCATCGAGTCCGAACCAGAACTCCTCGCCAGCGCCACCGGCGCCGTTTGCAAACAACGCGTCAGACAGCAGTGCCGCGAAGATACCGATGGTGATGGCGAGCTGCTGCAGCGATCCAAGGCGACCGCGCATCTGGCGGGGCGAAATCTCCGCGATGTAGGCCGGCGCGATCACCGAGGCGATTCCGATCCCGAGCCCACCGATCAGCCGCCACAGGATGAGGTCCCACACGCCGAACGCGAAGCCGGAGCCGAGTGCGCTGGCGAAAAACAGCGCCGCCCCGACCAGCATCGCGGGGATGCGGCCCCAGTGGTCGGCGATTCGTCCGGCAAGGTAGGCGCCGATCGCACAGCCGATCAGGGCGCTCGCCACGGCAAAGCCGGTGAGCGATTCGGACAGCCCAAAGTCCTTCTGGATGGGGTCTACCGCTCCGTTGACCACCGAGGAGTCGAAGCCGAAGAGGAAACCTCCGACGGCTCCCGCGATCGCGAGGAGGATCACCTTGATGTTTGTGCGGGGAGGCGCAGTTGGTGTTGACATGGAATTCCTTTCGGCGGTCTGCTACCGCCCCTGTTTCACACTACGTCCGGTGACAACCCGAGCACAGGACGGTGACGAACTAATATCGGGCGCGTTTGCGCCCCGCGATGACGGCCGCGATGGCGCGCCAACCGAGGAAGAACACGCCAAGCACGATGGTGGTGACAATCGCAAAGCTCAGTTGTACACCCTGGTCGCTGAACGCCCGCAGAAGAAGTCCAACCACAACGGTGCTGAGCCACACGACGATACCCGTCCGGCGAACGATCAGCGGAGCCCTCCAGGCGCGGCTGATAAGCCACCCGGCCAGAAGTCCGACCAGGAACGGCCAGGCCGTGGTGAGGATGCCGAGCAACGCGGCGTCCTCGGCGTGGCTGGAGCGCCCGACGACCACAAACGCCAGGACGAGGACAACATCGAGGATGGCGGCGACAATTCCCCGCCGTACGGGGCTATAAGTGCTGGAGCGGTCGGTCTGGGTCACCCATCGAGCTTATGCCTGCACCTGGGCGTCACGATCCGCTTCCCAACGCTGCAACGCCAGGTTGACCTCCTCCTCCGTCGGCAGGGCCGAACCGGCGCGGGAGACCGTGATTCCGGCAGCGAGAGCTGCCCGGGTACCGATCATCCGAAGCGCGGATGAGTCGAGGTGCGTGATGTCCATCACCAGCAGCGACTGGATAAGCGACGCCATGTAGGTGTCACCCGCGCCGATGGTGTCGACAACACTGACCGCGGCGGCCGGCACCTCAACCCTCTCCGTAGACGTCAGCAACACGGAACCCTCTCCCCCGAGGGTGCCAACGGCCAGTGCCGGACCGAGGGTGAGAATGTGCTCGAGCGCGACATCCACCGCCACCTGCGGGTACAACCACTCGGCGTCCTCGTCGCTCAGCTTCACCACGGTCGCGAGCCGGGCCGTCTCCTCGAAGATCCGCAGGGCCTGCCGGTGTTCACCGACGAGGGCTGGGCGGATGTTGGGGTCGTAGGTGACGATGGTGGTGTTCGCCGGGACGGCAAGTACCCCGGCGATCAGGTTGCGCACAACGGTGGCGCCCGGTTCGAGGAACGTAGCGATGGAACCGGTATGAATCAGGCGGACCGGGGGGATGGCCATCGCCAGGGGCAACGACCAGTCGATGTCGAAGACGTAGCGTGCAGCACCCGTGTCGTCGATCTCCGCCGCCGCTGTGGAGGTGCGGTCTGCGTCCATCGACTCCGCGGCCAGCCTGACCCCGGCGCCGGTGAGGCGGTCTCTGATGCGCTGCCCCCTGGCGTCATCACCGAGGTGGGTCAGCAGGGTCACCGGAACCCCAACGAGCCCCAGCCCGTAAGCGACATTCGCCGGGCTGCCGCCGGGGTGTTCGGAGGATCCGCCCTCCAGGTGCACGATGTCAACGAGGGCCTCACCGATGACGTAGACCTCCGCGGCCGCCGGGGCTACCTCGGAGATGTCTACGAGAGGGTTGGGGTCGTCGGACGCCGACGGGGGCGGGGTCGCGGATGGTTCGCTCATAACTGTTCCTCACTGATCCAGCGTGCTGTTGTGTGCTGCGCACACGGCGGCGCCACCCCGACTCCCGATTCCGGGTTACCCGGTCGATCGGCGGCGGGGCGGCCCGTTCGCCCGGTGTGTTACTTCTTCAGGGCCCTGATAACCCGGCTGAGCGCCTTGCCGCCGACCCAGCTGAGCGGAATCAGGACGGCGAGCAGCGCGATGAGGTTTGGACGGAACGTGGGGCCGGCATCACCACTGACGTACGCACCGATGGGGATGGCTGCTCCGCCACCCCCACCACCACCGTCACCGCTGTCACCGTCACCGCCGGCTCCCTCACCGCCGGCACCGAAACCAAACCAGACCAGTGCGACCGGCATGATCTCCACACCGTCTATGGTGACCCGCTCGCCATAAGCGGCCTTCACGCCGATGGATCGAACGGTTTCCGTAACTGTCTCAACTAAATTCGCCATGCAGCCGACCCTACCGCCGCTCTCCCGATGGTGGTCAAGGCCTTTTGACTTAGTCACCCTCCGTAGTGGAATCCTCCAGCAGCGACGTGGTGCCGTCGCTGTGTGTCAGCCGCAGGAACGTGAGTTTGCCGATCGGTTGCGGACCGTCGGGGCCGAGGACAAACGAGTCGGTGGTGACCCACAGCCTGCTCTCGCGCAGTTCGATCGCCGACGGTGAGGGAAGAGAGATGAGCGGTTTCGCCTGCGTCTCCCCTGGTTCGATCACCGATATCTGGCCGGTTCCGTCGGGACCGCCGAACAGTTCGGAGACCACCACGGTGCCGGTTGTCGTCGACACCCCTAGGCCCGTGGCACCGACAAAACCGGTGGCGAGGAGGGCACTCTCCCCCGTTTTCGGGTTCACCGTGTAGACGCTCCCGCGCCCGCCGAGGCTGGGATCCTCCGGGCCGCCCGGGAGGGTGGACACGTAAAGCTGCCCCTTCGGGCCGATTTCGACGTCCGTTGGCACCGATTCGAAGCGGTAGTCGAAACCGGCAACACAGGCAGGGAAGCCGTTCGCGGTTGCCGCCTCGGCGGTGACCGTCACCGGCGGCTGGGCGGGCAGCACCGCGACGGTGGAGACGGTGCCGTCGTAACCCACCTTGAGGATAGCATTGGCCCCGGCGTCGGCGACGAATACCCCGTTGTTCAGCGCGAGTGACGCGTAGGGGTGCGAGTCGATCGTGCCGGTATAGGTCGGCGGGCCGAATACGGTGGGATCGATCTGGGCGGCACAGTCCGCCGGCAGGTCAACCCAGCCGTAGGTTTCGCCCTGGTCGGGGTTGTGGGCCGCCTCGTACGCCCAGAGGTCGGCGAGCTGACTGGGCGTTCCCCCTTCC
>JAODAO010000142.1 GCA_025463465.1 Glaciihabitans sp.
TCTCTCACGAAACGCCAGCGTCTTGGTCACAATCCTATTCAACTGTTTCAGATCGTTAACTACTGATTTTTACACTCATCTAAGGTGATGACGTGAAATCCACATCTCATTCCCGCCGCTCCGCGCAGGGTGCACAAAGTGGCAGACGACGTTTTGAGCCTACCGTGAGCGACACTCGAAAGCGGCGCCGGATCGTCGTTCTGGCCGTTGTGGGGGTACTCGCCCTCTGCGCTATCTGGTTCGGCACCCGCCTTTTTGTCGCCGCGACATCACTTAGGAGCGCCCAGCACCAGGTAGCCCAGCTGCAGCAGGAGGCCGCCGACTTCGACCTCGCGGCAGCAGCGGCAACCGGCGAGGAACTCCGCGGTAGTACCGAGAGCGCAGCCTCCGCGGCGAACGATCCCATCTGGCGCATCGCGGAGCTCGTCCCGGTCCTCGGGCGCAATCTGACGGCCGTCCGCGCGGTGGCCGACAGCGCCAACAGCATCGTGACAGAGGTAGCTTCTCCGGCTATCCGGGTTGTGGCGAACTTCGACCTCTCCGAACGCGACCCCGCCACCGGAGGGTTCAACCTGGCACCGCTGAAGCGCGCTGAGTCCATCGCCTCCTCTGCGCCGACGGTCTTCGCCAATGCCCTCGCGCCGCTTGAGGATGTGAATACGGACGGTTTAGTCACGCCCGTCGCTGAAGCAATTGACACGCTGACAACCGCCCTGCGGTCCGCCGAGCCCGTTGTTGACGACGCGGCGCCGCTCGTCAACCTGGTGGGCGGAGCCCTCGGTGACAAGGGTCCCCGTAACTACCTGCTGGCCTTCCAAAACAATGCCGAGAGCACTGCCCTCGGCGGGAGTGCCGCGTCGTACACGATGCTTCACGCCGACACCGGCGTTGTCACGATCAAAGCACAGGCGAACAGCGGCGACTTCCTAGAAGGAATCCCCCTCGACATTGCGATCGACGCGAGCGCCGCCGATTTGTACGGCACGTTCTTGACCGACCACATCAACACGTCGACCAGCCGCCCCGACTTTCCGACGGCCGCGCGAATCATCTCCGCTTTCTGGCAGCGCGACCCGGGTCCGGTTATCGCTCCGGGTGACTCCATCAACGGGGTACTTTCCATCGACCCACTCGCGCTGGCAATGATGCTGCGGGCCACCGGTCCCATTACTCTCACTTCTGGCGATGAGCTAACCACCGACAATGCCGTCGCGCTCCTTACCAACGAGGTCTACTTTCGCTACCCGACCTATAGCGTCGCCGACAAAGACGCGGCTGACGCGTTCTTCTCCGAGGCCTCCTCCGCCATCGTGGCCAAGCTCATGGGTGGCGATTTCGACGTGCCAACTATGGTTGGTGCGATCGGCGAGGCCGTTGACCAGGGCAGCATCCTGGCGTGGAGCGCTGACGAAGCGGAGCAGGCCGCTCTAGATGGCACTCGCATCCAGGGCGTATTGCCCACATCCAACACTGACGAGACCGTAATTGGTGTCTATTACCGCGATACGTCCGCGTCAAAGATCGACTCCTACCTACGGACCAGTACCGTCACGACCAGCGATATCTGTTCGGCACCGGGCAGCCCGAGCTTCACCACCGCGGTGACGTTGACCTCAACGCTGACGCCGGAGCTTGCAGCGGCCCTTCCCCCGTACCTCGCCCCGCGCGACTGGGGTCCAGAGAAATTCCGCACCGAGGTGTTCGTGTACGGGCCGGTCGGCGCATCTGTCACCGATCGTTCGGTGACGGTGGAGGGGCTTCAAACCGACATCACCGCGAGCGTCGACGACCTCGGCCGCCCTGTCGCGTCTTTCGGCGTTTACCTCGCTCCCGGCGAAACGTCGACAGTGCAGGTGTCATTTCAGGGCGCTGTCGGCGACTATGGCCCGCTGGAGGTGCGTGGCACTCCAATGATCAACACCACCCAGGCGTCGATCGACCCGGTCGCCGTCTGCGGTTAATCGAGCTCGCTCTAGACAAAACCTAGAGCAGATCTTGGTAGGCGGCGATGATCGCCTCTCCATGCACGTCTATGTCGAGCTGGCGGGCTCGCTTCGCCGCGCCCGCGGCGAGTTCAGCGAGAAGCGCTGGGTCCTTTGCGAGGCGATCAAGGGCACCCCTCAGCGCCGCAGCGGTGGGCTCAACGAGAAGACCGGACTCGCCCTCGTCTACCAACGGAGGTGACGCAACAGTGGTAGTCAGGACGGAGGTTCCGGCGAGGATCGCTTCGGCGACAACGATGGGAAAGTTCTCGGGCCACTGCGAGGGGAAGACCAGCACGTCGGCACGTTCCAGTTCGGCGGTGCGGCGGCGTTCGTCTAGCCAGCCGAGCGCCTCGACCCCCGGGCGTGCAGCGACGTCCGCAGCTAGCGCACCGTCCCCGCCCACACGGAGGACGACCCCAGGGATGCCGTCGCCCCATGCGTCGAGCATCATCGGCACTCCCTTGTGTTCGGAGAGTTTTCCAAGGAATAGGGCGTTGAGCACGTTAGATGTCGGCTGGAGGCGATCGGCGTCGGCGATGGGGGCTGGCTCGGGCCAGCCGTGGGCGATAACACGGCTGTCGAATGCTGCCGTGGGGAAGCCGAATTCGGTGTGCCGGTCGCGGGTGCGGGCGCTGGGAAATATCAGCGTGGTTTGTGGCGATAGTCCGCTGATGATCAGTGCGGCACGCGCTTTCTGGACCTTTGAGGTGTCGCTGATGAGCTCCCCGTCGCGCACCAGCGAAGCGGAGGTGTCGACGAGGGTGTAATCGTGCACGGTGTGCACGACCCGTGCTCCACGAACACGGAGCACCCCGGTGCCAAACCCGGCAAAACGATGCACGTGCACCACGTCGTAGGCTGCCCGTTCGAGTGATGTCGTTGCCGCGGTGCGACGCACGGAGTCCAACAATTCAACGGCGTGAAAATGGAGCTTCTGCCGTCGTGAACCGCCGGGCTTGTCCGGGGAGTAGGGGCGCGAGGTAGGTATCACCCGAACGGGTATGCCCTCAGCCTCGAGCGCCGCTCGGACGGAGCTATCGGCCCAGCCCGTCACCACCTCCACATCGTGACCGTGTGCCTTCTGGTGGCGGGCGATGCTCAAGCAGTACTGCTCGGCGCCACCGAGGGGTTCGATGAGCGATGAAGTGAACTGGGCGATACGCATTAGCCCTGCGCATCCAGCGTGGCGATTGCTTTGTAGAGGGTTGCTGCACTGGCGTCCCACGAAAAACGCTCACGGACTGCAATCGCTCGGCGGCGCAGTTCCTCGGCCTCGACCGGCGCGGCCAGGGCGGCCGCCATCACCTCGGCGAGGGATTCCGCCGCGCGGGGGTTGGCGTAGTGGGCGTCTCGGCCACATACCCAATGCAGAACGGGAATATCGGCGACGAGGACCTCAACGCCGGAGGCGATGGCTTCGACGGCGGGAAGGCCGAAACCTTCGTTCAGGCTCGGAACAGCGACAATCGCTGCAGCCGAATACAGACGCGCCAGCTCGTCCTCGTCAACGTAGCCAAGGCGGATCGCGTCATCCTCCTGGAAGGTGCCCTGCGCGTAGATCGCGCTCGAACCACCGGCAAGAACCAGCGGGAAGTCATGGCGGACGTGTTCCGGAAGCATGGCGTGCGCCGCAGCAAGGCGGGCAAGGTTTTTGCGCGGTTCCTGGCTACTGACGGCAAGAACGTAGCCACCGCGGCGCAGCCCGTGCTTCGCAAGTGCCTGGGGGTCAGGCAGGTCGGGCTGGAAGAGCTCAGAGGGTGCGTTTGGCACAACTACCACTGGTGTTCCAGGACGCACCAGCGACCGGACACGGCGACCAACGGGCTCGCTCACCACCACGATTAGTTCTGCCGACATCAACTGAGCGCGGAGGATCGGGCCGTGGGTGGCGACATACTTGCGCGAGAACCACTCGGGGTTGTCGAGTACAAAAAGGTCGTGAACCACCACAACATGATGGTTGCCGACCACGGGGCCGCGACTGGTGAGGGTGAGCAGTCGCTCGTGCCGGGTGCGGCCCACCCCGGCAAGTTGAGCCTTCGCCCATGCCCGGATGGGGGACTTCTGCGACCATTCATCTATGGGCCGCTCCCGTACGCCGGACTGGGAGAGCAGGCGGGTAGCGATCTCGGTGGCATACCTCTGCTGGCCAGTGA
>JAODAO010000146.1 GCA_025463465.1 Glaciihabitans sp.
GGTGTCTACATGGGTGCATCGTTCGCCCCCAACCACAAGGGCATGCCGCAGCTGCCCCGCGACAGCAAGGTCGACTTCCTGCGCCGCCAGGTGCTCACCAGCCGCAACATCCGCGGCGGGTTCGGTATGAATCTATTTATGGGTGGACTCAACTACCAGATCGAGCATCACCTGTTCCCGAGTATGCCTCGCCCACACCTGCGCCGTGCTGGCCGGATCGTGCGCGAGTACTGCGAGGCCAAGGGCATCCTTTACACCCAGGCGAACCTGTTCGAGTCATACGGCATCGTGATAGCGCACCTGAACAAGGTGGGGCTCGCCGCCCGTGACCCGTTCGACTGCCCCGCAGCTTCCGGGTTCGGCCGCTAAGGTCCAGCACTCGTCACGGTTTCAATCACAAACGCGCCTGCACCGACCGAAGTCGGGGCAGGCGCGTTTGTGGTCCGCCGCTGAGAGAGCGGTGCGGGTAGACGCGATGCTGGCTCGCTATCCTGCCGCTTAGGAAATTTCGGGTTACTTCAGGAAACTCGGTCGCTTCGGCAGAATATTGTCGCCGGACGACTGGTGACGGATTCGCCGCAGGACCCAGGGGACGAGGTATTCCCTGGCCCAGCCCATGTCCTCGACCCGAGCATGTTGCCACGACGACGGGGGAACGGGCTCGGGTTTGTAGGGTGCGAGGTCGTTCTCCACGGCGAGCGCCTCGAGGACCATCCGTGCGACCGTGTGGTGTCCGATGGCGGAGAAGTGCAGCCGGTCGGGAGCCCACATCCGTGGATCGCGCAGTTCGCGCAGCGCCCACATGTCCGCGACAATCGCGTCATGACGCAGGGCCAGTGCCCGCAGGTTCTCGTTGTAGATCGCAACCTTCCCACGGGAGCGGCCGAGGACGGGCGTCATCCCGATGTCCGGACCGGTGAACACCACAACGGTGGCGCCGGCGGCACGGAGACGACCCACCGCTGAATCCAACCGACCCGCGATCTCGTCGGGATCGGTGCCGGGGCGGATGATGTCATTTCCCCCGGCCGAGATGGTGATCAGGTCGGGCCGGAGGGCGAGGGCAGGTTCGATCTGATCATCGATGACCTGTTGGAGCAGACGGCCGCGGATGGCGAGATTCGCGTAAGCGAAGTCGTCGGTGTTTGTGTTGAGGACCTCGGCAACCCGGTCAGCCCAGCCTCGAAATCCTCCGGGACTGAGCGGCTCGGGGTCACCGATTCCCTCGGTGAAGGAGTCGCCGAGGGCGACGTAACGGGACCAGGGATGTTGCAATGTCATGCGCCCTAGTCTGCAGGATCGTCTCGCCCGCTGCGGGGCTGGGTTGATACCAGCCCTGCCAGGGCCACCTTCGGTGAAGTGTTTTGACCCGGCGGGAGGGCTTGAACGCCCCATCCAAGAACGTCATGGTTAGAAGAGTTGGTCGGCTCCGAAATTCGGTATCACGCCAACTTGACTACTGGGAGGTCGTAATGACAATCATCGGCTGGATCATCCTTGGCCTGCTTGCCGGCGCCATCGCGAAGGCAATCCTTCCGGGTGCCCAAGGAGGTGGCTGGTTGATAACGCTGATCCTCGGCGTTGTCGGCGCACTACTGGGTGGGTTTCTCGGCGGCGTTCTCTTCAACGTCGACCTCGGCGGCTTCTTCGACATCCGCACCTGGCTCCTCGCCATCGGCGGCTCGATAGTGGTGCTGCTGATCTACGGGTTGGTCACCCGGGGCGCCAGGCGCGCCTGAACCACCCCATAACCGATCGCCCCGGGCGGCGCGCTACAGCGGCCACCCGGGGCTTCTTCGCATTCACAGGGCAAATTGCATAAGGGGCAGCCGCCGCGGGGTCCGATCCTGCGCAACGTCGGTGGTGCCTGAGACACTAGGTAAGTGAGTAAACAGGATGGTCGCAGTCGTCAGGTGACGACCGATACCACCGACGATGGACACGCGAGCATCATGCACGTCGACATGGACGCGTTTTTCGCATCGGTCGAACTGTTGGAACGTCCCGAGCTCCGCGGCCTTCCCGTCATCGTGGGTCATCGTGGCAGCCGTTCCGTTGTTACCGCGGCCACGTACGAGGCACGAAAATACGGCGTCAACTCGGCGATGCCCATGTCCATCGCGCTGCGACGCTGCCCGAACGCGGTGGTGCTTGAGCCACATTTTGACCGTTACACCCACTTCTCCCGCATGGTGATGGCGATCTGCGATGACCTCACCCCACTGGTCGAGCGGTTGGGTATCGACGAAGCGTTCCTCGACGTGGCCGGAGCACGCAAACTGCTCGGCACACCGTACGAAGTGGCCACGATCCTGCGCGAGCGGGTGTTGGCAGAAACTGGGCTGCACTGCTCGGTTGGTATCGCCGCGACCAAGTTCATTGCCAAGCTGGCGTCCGGCCTGTCCAAACCCGACGGGTTGCTTGTTGTGCCGCTGGCGGACACGCTCACGTTCCTGCATCCCCTGCCGATCTCAGCGCTGTGGGGCGTTGGGGCGAAGACGGAGGAGCAACTCACCCGGCTTGGGCTGCGCACCGTCGGTGACGTCGCCAACACCCCGCTGCTGACGCTGCAGAAGAAGCTGGGGGATGCCGCAGGCGCCAAACTGCACCAGCTGTCCTGGGCCCGCGACCCGCGCTCGGTGACCGTTGGCAGCGAAGAGAAAAGTGTTGGCCACGAGGTCACCTTCGGCCACGACATCACAGATCCCGCCGTCATCCGGCGTGAGTTGTTGAGGATGAGTGACCAGGTCGCCGTCCGCCTGCGTCGCGCCGGGGTTGAGGGCCGCACGGTTGTGTTAAAACTGCGTTTCGGTGACTTCACCACCATCACCCGTTCGCGCACCCTCAGCGAGCACACCGACCTGGCCCGCCGCATCTACGACGAGGTGGTCGACGTTTATGCGGGCCTTGGCAAAGACCACGAACGGGTCAGGCTGGTCGGGGTACGGATGGAGCAATTGGCGCCAGCGGGCGGATCGGCGCTCGGCCTCTGGGAAACCGACGAGGGCTGGCGGGAGGCCGAGAACGTGATGGACGCAGTCACCGCCAAGTTCGGCCGCGGCCTGGTCCAGCGTGCCGCTTTGGTGACCCGCCGCCACACACCAGACGAAGACTAATTTCCACTATTTATCTGCGGTGTTTGGCTGAATCTGGCGGCTGACACGCCCGGGCCGTGCCGTGACGGTGCCGACTGTCACATGCTGCGGGTAATGTCTTCTCAAGTGAATACTCCTCCTCTGCCCGGCCCAACAGTCGGAACCTTCGCAGCGGAACACCTGTCGCCGTCCTACCCCGAACGTGCAGCCCGCGGAACCGCCGGCAAGCTGCGGGCGTGGCAAGCCGAGGCGCTCGATCTGTACTTCGAGAAGGAACCACGCGATTTCCTCGCTGCCGCGACCCCGGGCGCCGGGAAGACCACCTTCGCGCTTCGGTTGGCCACCGAGCTGATCGCTCGCCGCGTTGTTGACCAGGTCGTTGTCGTCGCCCCCACCGAGCATCTGAAAAAGCAGTGGGCCGACGCTGCACACCGGGTGGGCATCCGGCTGAACCCCGAATTCAAAAACAGTGACGGTTTCGGCGGGCGTCGCTTCCACGGCGTTGCCATCACTTACGCGCAGGTGGCGATGAAGCCGGCGCACCATCGTATGATCGTCGAATCGGCGCGCACCCTGGTCATCCTCGACGAGGTCCACCACGGCGGCGACGCCCTCAGCTGGGGTGACGCCATCCGTGAGGCTTTCGAGTCCGCCACCCGTCGCCTGTCGTTGACGGGTACCCCCTTCCGCTCCGACACCGCGCCGATTCCGTTTGTGAACTACGTCCGCAACGAGAAGAACATCCGCCTGTCGCAGACCGACTACAACTACGGTTACGGCCGCGCCCTCGCCGACGGCGTTGTCCGCCCCGTCATATTTATGGCCTACGCGGGCAAAATGCGCTGGCGCACCAAAATGGGTGACGAGATGGAAGCCCGCCTCGGCCAGGGCGACACCAAAGACATCACCTCCCAGGCCTGGCGCACCGCCCTCGACCCCCAGGGTGAGTGGATGCAGGCCGTGCTCCAGGCGGCGGACCACCGGCTCAGCGAGGTCCGCCAGAGCATTCCCGACGCCGGGGGACTGGTAATCGCCACCGACCAGACCGCTGCCCGCGCCTACGCCGCCCTGATCCAGCAGATCAGCGGCACCATCCCCACGATCGTGTTGTCCGATGAAAAGGAATCCAGCGAGCGGATCGACCGTTTCTCGCACAGCGATTCCCGCTGGATGGTGGCGGTCCGAATGGTGTCTGAGGGTGTCGATGTTCCCCGGCTATCGGTTGGCGTCTACGCCACTAGCGCCTCAACCCCGCTGTACTTCGCCCAGGCGATCGGCCGTTTTGTGCGGGCCCGCCGTCGGGGGGAAACCGCCTCCATTTTCCTGCCGAGCGTGCCTTCGCTCATCGCCCTCGCCTCCAACCTCGAATATGAACGCGACCACGCGCTGGACCGCGAAGACACCGGCGACGACGGGTTGCTCGACGACGGCCTGTTGGACGACGCGAACCGGCAGGAAAAGGCGTCCGAGACCCTCCCGGACGAGTTCCTCTGGCAGGCGCTTGAATCCGAGGCCAATTTCGACCGGGTCTTCTACGAGGGCAATGAGTTCGGATTCGCCGCGGAGACCGGAAGTGACGAGGAGCTCGATTTCATCGGCCTCCCCGGGATCCTTGAACCCGAGCAGGTGCGCGAACTCCTGCAGCAGCGCCAGGCACGCCAGTCGAAACGCTCCGCGTCCAAACCTCCCAGCAGCGAACCCGAACCCCAGGCGCTTTACCGGACGCTCAAGGAACAACGCAGCCTGCTGAACTCCCTGGTGGGTATGCGCGCAAAGCTGAACAATGAACCGCACGGCATTGTGCACGCCGAACTGCGCCGCGTGTGCGGCGGCCCGGCCGTCGGCCAGGCCAGCGTCACTCAGCTGCAGAGCCGCATCGACTATCTCCGCCGTGGGCTCAGCCGCAACTGAACCATTCAGCACAGTGTGGCCACTCCGCTTCCGGATGCCACCCCTAGCCGCCTCCGCTTCCCGCCGGGCACTGTCGCCGTCAGTGCCCGGCGGTTATCGCCGCCGGTGTCTTTCGGGAGGAGTGAGCAGAGATGAACGATGAAGGGCAGTGCGCACCCATCCACTACCCGCACCCGTCAGCGCCTCGTTGCCCAGGGCAATCACACAGCTCGCTTGCTGGCCGGGGCTGATCGGCGATGCAGACGTTTTTGCCCTACCCGGACTTCGCCGAAAGTGTGGCAGTTCTCGACACTCCACGTCTTGGTAAACAACGCGTGGAAACCCTGCAACTACTGCGCGCTATCAGCATCCCCTCCTACGGCTGGCAGAATCATCCCGTTGCGCAGATGTGGCGCGGTTATGTCCCCGCTCTCACCCGCTATGGCCTCGCCACCGTCGACGAGTGGACGGGTCGCGGCTACGCCGACTCAACCCGCACTCAGATCGCCGAGTTCGCCCCGCAGGTGGACGCCCAGCCTGCTAAGACGGTAGCGACCCCCGGTTGGCTCGGCAACGAGGCGCTGCACTTCAGCCACCAGTCGAACCTGCTGCGCAAAGACCCCGACTTCTATCGGCAGCATTTTCCCGGTGTTCCCGATGACGTCCCATACCTGTGGCCGGGCACCGACCCGGGAGTGATTGTTCGCGGCGGTAACGTTCCGCCGGCCGGTGCGGTAGCGGCGGACTCCGTCATCTGGGTAATCCGCCCACGTTCCGAGGCCGAGTGCGACGAGTGGATCGCCGGCGGCTTCGTCGCCCTGCAGGAGACCTCACCGCGTGGAAAGCGCACCGCTGCGTGGGAAATCCAACTGGGTATGGTCTCCGAGCTCGGCGTCGGTGACCGGGTGGCGGTTCTCATCGGCGGGGGAGCCGAACTCGCCGAGGCGGTGGTAGTGGGGCCGGTTGCGGGGATGCGTTCGGCGGATGGTGCGGTTGGCCTTGGTGCGCCCGTTGAATTTGTCGGACAGCTGAGACGCGACTTCTTTCCCTACCCGGCCCTGCTGCAGGATCCGCGGTCGATTTTTCCCATCACCCTGCCAGCAGCACCGTCCGCGCTTGGCCGACCCGAGTAAGCAGCCAGGTCGGAGACCGGCGAACGCCGACGGTGATCGTTGTGAATGGGTCCACCACCCAGCTCGCAGTGGCGCTGGATCCGTGGATATTGTGACTTCACCGCGGCTGCCCGGCCCGGCCGGACACCCAGCAACGGATTCCATCATCACGCCGTTGGTATCCGGCAGCCACTGTCCTCAGCGGTTGTAAGCGCCGAGAAGGCTCCCGCCGGGCAGTACGTCGGCGAGATCGCCCTTATCGGTGTTTCCGCTATACGGCCAGAGCACCTGGTCGCAGCCCGGATAGTGCAGCGCGACCCCCTGCAGGCCGGAAACCCAGGTGTAAAGCTCCTGGCCAGCCGGTCGGCCAGCATTGGGGTCGACCGTGTCAAGGTCCCCGAGAACCCACTCGGTGTTCTCGTTTGGCACGTCCTCCCCGCCGGCGATCCGGCCGTATGACTGCGCCGTGGGGGCAAGGAAAGCGGCGATCTCGGTCCCGGCCTGGAAAACGTCGTCGCCGGAATCGGTGCGGGGCACGTCCATTGCCTGGATCTCGATGTAGACGTAGCCGTCGTTTCCCGCCGCCAGTGTTCCGTCGTGGGTGTCCACGTCGCCCACCACGATGACGGTGGTGGTTGACCGGGGGATGCCGGCGTACTGGTAGATTCGCCCGTCCTGGATCCGATCGATGGTGCCGGTCAGAACCACCGTCGACAGCTCCTCCAGCTCCTTCGCGTCGTCGTACGTAATCCAGTCGACGACCGAGGACAGGGGATGGTTGACCATTGGCATCGCGGAGCAGTCCACAACAGCGTCGACCACGGCTGCTGCGCCGGTATCCGGAGTCAACCCAGCCGGAGCCGCGGTACAGCCGCCGGCGGCGACAAGGACACCGACGGCGATGATCAGCCCGACGAAGGTACCCCGTCGGTGCTGGCGAACAATGGTCAGGCTGGGCATCATGCTCCTTGTGCTCTGGTAATCGGTGTGGTCGGTCTGTTGGTCGGTCAGCGGTCGCGGATGATGAGGTTCGAATCGATCCGGCTCCAGCCGCTTGGCACCTCATCGGTGGGCCGGACCACCTGCGCGGCTGCACCATCCACCCCTTCAACGGCGGTGTACAGGCCCCCACAGGCGATCATCCAGTCCGTGTGGTTGTCGTCATTGGGCCAGATCAGCACACAGAGGGGGATGTCGACGCCCTCGACCAGGTAATACGAGACGCCGTCGCTGGTTCCCACCAGGCGGGAAGTTCCCGCCACCACGAAATCGACTGCGTAGTCGGAAATACCCCTCGGGAGGGTGTCCGCGGAGGTGGCGCGTCGTTCGAATGCGGTGACAGCACCGACCTGCAGGATGGGTGTGACCAGGTCTGCCACTGCTGAGTCGTTCTGGAAGACGTGGGGGCGATCGGCTGCGGAGTTGGGCAGCGTCGTGATGGGTGGGGCGAAAGCCGTGGGCGGCGTGGATGTTGCGGTTCCCCCGCTCTCCGGCAGCAGTGCGGCCACGACACCGCCGCCGATGAACCCGCAGGCGGCGAAGGCGAGGACGCCAAGGCTGAGGCGACGCACCCGGCGGGGACGGGATACGAGCACGGCAGCATCCACCTGGGCGAGGAGCATCCGGCGAACAGCCGCCGCATCTGCGGAGGGTAGCGCAGCGGGGGACGGCTGGGGTGAAGTGGGCATGTGCCCGGATGCGGATGCGGAATTAGTTGCGGGTGGGGGTGTCGGCCGGCCACTCATCGTGGGCTCCTTTCGAACCGGGAGGTGCTGGCACCACGGCCGGTGGGGGATGGGCTGGCAGGCGGAGGGCCGGCGGAGGAGGGGTGGGCTGAGTGGCGATGGGCGAGTTCGCGGGCAAGGTGCGCCTTGGCGCGGGACAGCCGGGATTTGACCGTGCCGAGGGCGATGCCGAGGGCGGCGGCGGCCTCCGCCTCGGAGAAGCCCTCGAGCACGCACAGGGCGAGAACATCGCGGTGTGCGACGGATAGGCGCTGCAGCGCCGCACGCAGGTCCGGGTCGCTGAGCCGCTCGGCGGGGTCGGCGACGGATTCTGCCGGCGGCAGACGCTGGAGCAGGCTGCGGTAACGGCGGGCGCTGCGGGTCACGTTGCGGGCGGTGTTGGTGGCGGTCACCAACAGCCAGGGCAACAGGGAGCCGTCGACAAAGCGGACGGAATCGCGACGACGCCAGGCCTCGAGGAAGGTGATTGCCACCACGTCCCGCGCATCGTCGCCGCTCTGGACGAGGGCGAGGCTGTGCCGGAAGACGCGGTCACGGTGGCGGTCGAAGACCCGCCCGAAGGCGTCACCGTCGCTGTGCAGTACCAGCGGCCACTCGGCAGCGTCGGTTGTGTGCGTCCCCATACCCGTAGTGTCCGGCATGACGGCGTCGGTTCCCGAATCGGAAAAGAATTGTTTTCATCTTCGGTACGCTGCGGCGAATTGGTGTGGGGTGCGGTGTTAGCCGAATTCTCCGAGCGACGAGTAGGCGTAGACGAAGCCGACGGCGCCGACCGCTGCGGTGATAAGGGCGGAGATGACATAGAGGGGGCTGCGAAGCCGGCTCGCGGC
>JAODAO010000150.1 GCA_025463465.1 Glaciihabitans sp.
GCGGTGAACCTCGTCCCCACCGCCATCGACGACGTGGTGATGCCCGCCCTGGACGAGCTGAAGGTGGGGCCGGGGGATGTCGAACTCGACCTGCCGTCGCGGCTGCCACCGGTGCTGGCCGACCACGGCCTGCTGCTTCGGGTCATCGTGAACCTGTTGTCCAATGCCATCCGCTTCTCCCCTTCCGACGGGCGGATTCTCATCTCGGCGAGCGAGTTCGCCGGCCGGGTGGAGTTGCGCATCGCCGACCAGGGCCCCGGGGTGCCGCCCGAGCGCCGCGACGACATCTTTGTGCCCTTCCAACGACTCGGCGACACCGACAACACCACGGGACTCGGCCTCGGCCTTGCCCTGTCGAAGGGTTTTGTGGAGGGCATGGGTGGCACCATCGAGGCCGACGTCACCCCCGGCGGCGGCCTGACCATGATCGTCTCCCTGCCGACGGTCGACGCCCCGGCACAGGACGTCGCCTCGTGAAGATCCTGCTCGCCGACGACGACCCCCAGATCCTCCGCGCCCTGCGCATCACCCTCGGAGCCCGCGGTTACGACATCATCAGCGCACCGGACGGGGTCACCGCCCTGAACCTCGCCATCAGTGAGCACCCCGACCTGGTCATCCTCGACCTGGGGATGCCGCAGCTGAACGGCGTGGAGGTGATCCAGGCCCTGCGCGGCTGGAGTGAGGTGCCGATCCTTGTGGTGTCCGGTCGGGTCGGTGAGGTCGACAAGGTCGAGGCCCTCGACGCCGGTGCCGATGACTACGTCACCAAACCGTTCTCCATCGACGAAATCCTCGCCCGCATCCGCGCCCTCACCAGGCGTAAGGCGACCCCGGACGAGGTACCGGTGGTGGTGTTTGGCGACGTCAGCGTCGACCTGGCAGCCAAAACCGTTATCCGCCGCCGCCCCGGCGCCGTGACATCCGGCACAACGAATACCAGCGCCGCGAACCCGGGCACCGCGACATCCACCCCGCCCGAGTATGTGAAGCTGACCCCCACCGAGTGGCAGATCCTCGAGATGCTGCTGCGCAGCCCTGGCAAGCTGGTCACCCGGGATTCCCTGCTCGCGCAGATCTGGGGGCCGCGGCACCTGAACGACTCCGGCTACCTTCGCCTGTATCTCGCCCAGCTGCGCAAAAAGCTGGAACCGGAACCCGCCAAGCCCCGCTACCTGCTGACCGAGTCGGGGATGGGGTACCGGTTTATGCCGTCCGGCGCGGGCGCACCGGGCAGCTAAACCAGGGGGATGTGGCGGGCCGGTGGCAACCTCCCAACGGGTTTAGGAGGTTGTTGGCCACAGTCGCGCAAGCGGGCTGGAATCGAGGTCCGCGAGCAGCTCGGCGACGCTCTTGTAGACGGCAACAGCACCGGCATCCCGCAGGTCGGTTTCGCCGGTGCCGCCCGAGAGAAGCGCGATAGCGGGAACACCGGCCCTTTTGGCCGCCGTGATGTCCCAGGTCGAGTCGCCGACCATAAAGGCGCTGCCCGCCTCAACCCCACCCTTTTCCAGGGCGACGGCGATGATGTCTGGCTCGGGTTTCGCCTTTTCCACGTCCTCCGCGCTGGTCACGGCGTAGGTGTCGTCGTCGATGTCGAGGACCTTGAGCAGTTCCTTGAGTTCCTCTTCCGGCGCAGATGTGGCCAGCACCACCCGGACTCCGCGGGCTGCCACCGCCGCCACCAGCTCTTTCGCCTGGTCAAGCACCGCAAGCCGGGAGACCAGCTTCTTGTAATGCTTGGTGTGCTGCTTCTTGGCCCGGTCCTTCGTCTCCTCCGACGCGTCACCGATGAGCCGGTCGAGCAACTCGGACGAGTCCGCTCCGATTGCGCGCTGGATCTGCCACGAGGGAACATTCAGGCCGACGTCGGCGAACGCCTGCGACCAGGCGTCAATGTGCAGGAAGTTGGAATCCACCAGGGTGCCGTCGATGTCGAACAGGACAGCGGTGGGCGTTTCGGGTGCGGACATAGCTGAAACCTTCTCTTCCTGCGGCAAGTGGACGGGGGTCAGTTTAGATCCGTCACCTCAGCGACCGCGCAGAGTTTTCCCATTGTGTTTTGCACTTGCGTCTATACCTTGGACGCTATGAGCGCAGATAACTCCCACACCACGACCGAGCACCACACCGAGACCACGAGCGAGCCGAGCGGCGACAGCAGCTCGACCAAGGAAACCACCACAGAGACCCACACCGAGAAAACCATCACCTCGAACTGAGTTCGTGGGTCCTGGGTCGTGGTTCGTGGGGCGTGGCGGAGCCCAGCAGACAGGCTCGTTGGTCCAGGAGGCGAATCAGTCGGCGATCTGCCCGATAGGTTCGCGCTTTTCCGCCTGGAAGGCGTCCTCGGTGCGTCCGCGGGCCCAGTAGCCGGACAGGGAGATCTGCTCGCGGGTCAGCCCGCGCCTCCTGAGCACCACGCGGAGCGCCTTCATAGCCTCGCGTTCCCCGTGCATAAACGCCTGGATGCTGGTGTGTTCCGGCCAAGGCCCGCCATCAATGGACTCCGCCAGCAGGGTCGTTCTGTACTGCCCGTCACGGAAGACCCAGTGGAGGTCAACACCGTCGGGGGCGGCGAGGTCGAGGACGTCGTTGACGGTGTCCACCTCGATGTAGGCGACACCCCGCGCGTCCGGGCCCATCGCTTCCAGAGCCGACGCCATCGCGGGGATCGCTGACTCGTCCCCCGCGAGGACGTGCCACTGGGTCACCGGATCGGGGCTGTATGCGCCACCCGGCCCGGCGAATGCGATCAGGTCACCGGCGACAGCCGATGCGGCCCAGGGGCCGGCAATACCCTCATCGCCGTGCACAACGAAGTCGATGGCGAGTTTCTGCGCCACCTCATCCACCCAACGCACCGTGTAGGTGCGCACAACGGGCCAGTCCTCCTGCGGCAGGATTGCTCGCAGCGTCTCCACGTCGTAGGGCGGGGTCAGGCCGAGTTGCGGTTTGACGAAAAACACCTTGACGTATTTATCGGTCGCCCCATTGGTCTGGAAGTTGGCGAATCCGTCGCCACCCACGATCACCCGCACGAGGTGTGGCGACAGCCATTCGGTGGACTCCACTGCCAGGACGGTCTGGGGACGTTGCGGGCGCTGTGGGCGCGGTGTGTTTTCGCTCATTCTGGAGCCAGAGTAGTCCGTTTGTGTTGGAGTTCCTGAAGCTGCAGCCCGCCGGGGGCTTTCCTGCGCGGCCCCGCCCGGATATACCAAAAGGTGTATTTCCCCAGCGACCACACCGCAAGAACACGAGAGGCGACCCCGATGGCGCGAGTGTTTATCACCGGTTCCAGTGACGGTTTGGGCCTCGCCGCCGGCCAGTACCTGATCGAGCGGGGCCACGAGGTTGTGCTGCACGCCCGCGATGTCTCCCGCGCCGACGACATCCGCTGGGCCGCCCCCGATGTCGCGGAGGTGCTCATCGCCGACCTCGCCAGAAGCACGGAAACGCTGGAGCTGGCCGAGAGCGCCAACACCTTCGGCCGGTTCGATGCCGTCATCCACAATGCCGCCGTCGGTTACCGCGAATCCCAACGAATCGCGACGCCGGAGGGCCACGCGCATGTCCTGGCGATCAACGTGTTGGCCCCGTACATCCTGACGGCCACGATGACCCGCCCGTCCCGGCTGGTGTTCCTCACCTCGGCGATGGCACGGGGCGGTGCTGTCAGCACAACCGACCTCGACTGGACCGCACGAGATTGGAACGGCGCCCAGGCGTACTCCGACAGCAAACTGCTCGACGTGACCCTCGCGTTCGCCGTGGCCCGGTATTGGCAGGAGGTTGCCTGCAACGCCGTCGAACCCGGCTGGGTACCCACCAAGATGGGTGGATACTTGGCGCCAGACAACCTGGGCGCCGGCCACCTCACCCAGGCCTGGCTCGCGGTCAGCGACGACGCGGCAGCGCAGGCCACCGGGCAGCTGTTCTACCACCGACAACCGCGTGAGGCACCGCCGTCGGCGCACTCCACCAGCTTCCAGGACTCCCTGCTGGCAGAGCTGGCTGGGCTCACCGGCATCCCGCTGCCCGACTCGACGACCACGCCCACACCAAGACATCGACGCCACTGATCCGCCGACCCACACATCCACCAGGCATACGCTTCCGCCGTTCACACCTGCAACATAGTGAACACTCCTCGGCGCCGGTAGCCGAAATTGTGCTGCCCGTACACCCCTACACACCGGGTTCATCAGCGTCTTAACGTTCTCCCACAGACCATCACACGAGGAGGGTGCCCAGGTGGACCTTCCCGACCTTCCGAGCTCGCACACGGTGCGGGCGGACGTTCCCACCGATCCGGCACCCCCACGACACGAACGCTGGTTGGTTGGGGTGACCGAATACGCGGGAGTCACCGAATACACCGGTGGCATTGGGCGGCACTACGCGGCGCTGCTTCCCGCGCTGGCGAAACACGGCGTGTCCGTTGACCTGCTGGTGTTCTCCGACCGGCCGGCGCTGTCCCGGCGGCACCTGGCCGGTGTGCGACTGATCGGCTACGTCAACACCCGGCTCATCCCACCCACCCTCGTCTTCGGGTTTCGCGCACTATTGGTGCGGCTGGCCTACCTGCGCCGCCCGTACGACCGGGTGTTCCTGCCGGAGTGGGACGCCCTCGGGGCCGCGCTTCCGCGGCGAGCGCCGCTGCTGACCAACCTGGCCACGAGCATGCGGCTCGCCACCGAGGTTGCCGGCTACCCGGCGAGCAGCCTGCCGCTGGGCCGCCGGCTCCTGGTTGCCATGCAGAACCGATTCGAAGACCGCCAGATCCAGCGGTCGGCCGGCCTGATCCCCATCTCCCGCGCCATGCGGGAATGGACCCAGCACACCCTCCCCGTGCTGCAACCCGTCCGCGTTGTGCGCAACTGCATCGACGTCGAGCATGTCGTCGCGGCGTCGCTGTCGGCACCGCTCCCCTCGGGGTGGCCACACGGCGACGGCCCCGTTGTGCTGTTCCTCGGCCGGCTCGAACGTCGCAAGGGTGTCGTTGATGCCATGCAGGCGTTCGCGGAGGTGACGCAGCAGATCCCCTCGGCGCGGCTGGTCTTGGCCGGGGCGAGCGGAGACGGGCGCTTCGAACCCACCATCCCCCAGCTGCTTGCCCTGCTGCCGGAGGACAGGCACAACCGGGTTACCTTCCTGGGCCACGTGGCTGGCGACGAGCTCTACCGCGCGATCTGGCGATCTTCCGTGGTCCTCTGCCCGTCGCGCTGGGAGGGTTTTGGCAACGTCGCGTTGGAAACCCAGGCCATCCGCACCCCGCTGATCTGCACGGAGGGCAGCGGCTTCGACGACTTCTGTGTGAACGAAAAGAATGCGCTGATGGTGCCACCACAGTCGCCCGCCGCGCTTGCCGACGCCATCCGCCGCATCCTCACCGACCCGGCGCTCGGACAGAAGCTCACACGCGCTGCCGCCAAGTCGGTTCGCCACTTCGCCCCCGCTGCGGTGGCGGCCGACCTGCTCCTGGCCGCCGACGAGATCCTGGGAGCTACCAGCGGCGCCGGGGATCGCGCCGGGTCCAACAACGAAGCGTCGGTGTAGCTCACATCCCAGCGATGGTGGATGTCAGCAGTGGTGAATGTCAGCGCTGGTGGATGTCAGTGCTGGTGGATGTCTAAAGCCGTAGTGCCGCGACGACATCGATCTCAACGAGGATGTCAGCCAGTTGCGATCCGACCGTTGTGCGCACCGGGTATGGCTCTGGCACGAACTCCGCGAAGGCCTCGTTGTAACCGGCGAAGTCGTCCGTGAGATTCTGCAGGTGGGTGGTGACCTTCACCACGTCGCTGAAGTCGAGCCCGGCTTCGGCGAGCACGGCGCCGATGTTGCGAAGCACCTGGCGGGTCTGGTCGCCGACACCCTCCGGATTGATTCCCGTCGCCGGGTCAGTGGGGCCGAACCCGGCTGTATAGAGGAACCCGTTGGCGATGACACCCTGGCTGTACGGGCCGCCGGGTTTCGGTGCGGACGTTGTGCTGATGACCTGCTTCATTGGCTCTACTCCTGCGTTATCAACATTCGGGACATGCGGGGTCGACGGGGGCGACGGGTCAGAAGAAGGTGCGGATTGCGCCACGAACGCGGGGAAAACCCACTCCGCTGTCAACGCCACTGTCCTCTGCGCTGTCCTCTGTGCTGTCTTCAATAAGCAACACGGAGCGCCACTTGTCGAACATGGTGCACGGATGCGACAGCCCGAGCTTCACCACGTCGCCGACCCGCAGGTCTCCCGGCTCGTTGATGCGCAGGTAACCGTGCTGGTCGTTGGTTCCGGTGAATTCGATGCGCCCTGGCAGGGGGATGGCGGCGCCGCCGCGCAGCACAGCCTGCACCTCCGGCAGGCCGGAGTCATACGGCACATCGCGTTTGCCGACGTCGAGCAGCACCAGGTGCGGCTCGGGAGCGGAGATCACCCTGGCCCACACGTTCACCGACGCCTGGAGGACGGGTCCGGTGCGGGTTGCTGCCGGGGTGCTGCGCCGGTAGATGCCGTCGTCGTGCACAACGTAGGCGCCAGACCGGATGATCACGCGGGCTTTCGGCACGCCGGTGAATGCCTCGACAACGAGGTCGAAGTAGGCGCTGCCGCCGGCGGTGAGGATGGGGTCGCTGATCTCGAACAGCGGCTCGAGCTCGGTGAACGTGTCCGCCATCCGCGCGAGGAACGCGCGGATGGCAACGACCTTCTCCTCGTCCGGCTCCCCCGGCACACTGCCCTCGTAGCCGGAGACACCGCGCAACTCCAGGTGGGGCGAGGCGACAACCGCCTCCGCAACGGCGCGGGCGGTGGCGGAGGTGCGGGCACCCGTCCTGGCGTGCAGCACACCGAGTTCGACACACACGCCGAGGCGCCG
>JAODAO010000157.1 GCA_025463465.1 Glaciihabitans sp.
AGTGGTCAGCCACAATCTCCGCAGCGACATCGTGGCCGACGCGGATAGCGCCGTCGACGTGCTGGTAGCCCTCGGCAGCGAGGTCACTGCTGGAGAACCGGATGGAGCCGACGGGCTCGCGCTGCAGGTGCCCGTAACGGGACAGGCCACCCAGGTCGAAGCTGGCCGCGTAGGCGCCGCGGGTCCACTCTTCGGTGGCCCAATCGCTCTCGTAGTAGACCTCGGGAGTAAGCGCCTCGTCGCCGAAGTAACTCGCCAGCGACGAAAGGATGCTGGCCTTGCGCTCCTCCGCGGACAACCGGAAGGAGGCATCCGCCTTCTCGTCGGAGACAAATCCGACGAGGGTACCCCGGGATTCCCCGTGGTTGCTGTTGTCGTAGGCCTCATGCACGAGTTGGTACGGGCTGAAGGCGGTACCCGACAGGCCCTTCTCGCGCCAGAAGGGAGTGCTGTAGGTGGCGTGCACCTTGATGACCAGGCCGAGCGAGACGTGCTGGTGGGACTGCTGCTGGGCACTCGGCAGTGCCGGCACGTAATCGATGCGTCCATACAGGTTCGGCGGAACAGCGACGATTGCATAGCGCGCCTCCACCCGCAGGTTCTCGGTGATCGCGGTGGCAGAGCTGTCGCTCCATTCCAGGCGCTTCACGGGCTGGTTCAGGTGCACGTTCTCCCCCAGCTGCGCTGCGAGCAGCAGCGGCACCTGCTGCAGGCCACCCACCACCCGTTTGTCGAGGATGAAGTCGGCGTCAACCAAATTGCTGAAACTGCCGGCACTCGCCGACATCAGCAGCGCCTGCAACAGGGAGAAGGCATGCGCCGGTTTGGTGAGCATCGCGTCGGCGATGAACAGGGCGATGTTGTCGCGGGCCTCCTCGTCGTCGGTCTGCTTTTCGAGCCATGCCTTGAACGAGATCGCGTCGTATTCCGCGGCGCTGGGGTGCTCCCACGGCGCTCGCACGTTGATCTCGGCGGTGAGGGTGTCGAGAGTCTCGATCAGGCGGCGCAGCTCGTCCTGGGTCACCGCCGAGGTCGGGAAGATCTCGCCGGAGAACCGGCCGGCCGTTCCGTCCTTGGCGACGTAGACGCTCTCGCCGTCGCGGAAGCGCGGATAGGTGCTGAGGCCAAGCGCACCCAGGGTCTCGATCAGCGCTTCCTGGTCTGGCGACACCCACTGGCCACCGATCTCAAACATCTGGCCGTTGATGCTGTTCGTCCACAGCCGGCCGCCGACACGGTCACGGGCCTCGAGTACGGTCACGCTCAGTCCCGCGGTGCGTAAAGCGGTGGCGGCCGTCAGACCAGAGGCTCCCGCCCCCACAATGACCACGTCGCACTTGATAGTTGTTGTCACTTCAGCCAGCTTTCAGATCCGAATAGGCAATTCCAGCATATTCGACCGAATCGGTACGGAAACGGCACATCCACGACTAATTCCGTTGCAGTGAACCGATCCGGAGGCCCGATGCGTTTTGAATAGCGCCGCGAAGGGGGATGTCTACCGTGGGTAGGCCGACACCGTGGCTGACCGGCATTCAGCGCGGGTGGAGTTCAGGATCGGCGGAGTTCAGCGCCGGCTGAGAGCCGCTACAACCTGGCGGGCAATGCTCCTACCGGCCCGGTTCGCACCGACGGTGCTGGCCTGGGGGCCATACCCCGCGAAAAATATTCGGGGATCTTTTTCGGCGACGCCGAGGGCGACGGTAACGCCGCCGGACTTCTCACGCAATTTCAGTGGGGCGAGGTGGCGCAACTCGGGGCGGAATCCAGTGGCCCAGATGATCGCATCCGCTTTCTGCAACGTGCCGTCGGCGAAGCGCACACCGTCGCGGTCGATGGACTCGAACATGGGTTGGGCGACGAGTACGCCGCGGTCGATGGCTGATTGCATCCGACGGGTCCTGGGTACTCCGGTGCCGCTGACGATACTGGGCAGCGCTAGCCCTGCGCGGGCGGCGATGTCCTGCTGCTTCACCGCGTCGACGGCCGCCTCGATATTCAGGACGTCCTGGTCGATGAAGTCGACGGGCCGACGGCTCACCCAGGTGAGGGAGCGGGCGGCGTTTTCCAGCTCGAGCACAAAGCCGATGGCCGATGTGCCACCGCCAACCACGATGACGCGCATCCCCCTGAAGTCGGATGCGCTGCGGTATTCGTTGGTGTGCAGCTGCACACCGGCGAATTTGTCGCGGCCCGGATACCAGGGGATAAACGGCGACCCCCAGGTGCCGGTGGCGTTGACGACGGTGCCGGTCTCGATGTGGTGGTCGATTCCGCCAGCCTCGTAACGCACCAGAATGTTGGCGCCGTGGTCAGACACAGACGTCACCGAGGCGGGACGCTCGACCTTGAAATCGTAGAAGTCCTCATAACGACGGTAGTAGTCCTCAACCACCAGTCGCGCGGGCTGGCTGCGGTCGGCGCCCTCGAACGCCAGGCCGGCGGCTTCCATGCCGGGAAGATCGTTGATCCGGTGGGCGCTACCCAGCTTTAGCGCGTCCCAGCGGTGTTGCCAGGCTCCCCCGGTCGACGGACCCCGGTCGAGAATTCGAAAATCACGACCCGGTGCGAGCCCAAGTCGCTTGAGATAGAACGCCACAGAGAGGCCGGCCTGCCCCGCGCCGATGACAACGGCTTCCGTGTCGATTCCCCCAGTATTCACGGGGCCACGTTACCGGGCGCCACCGACTTCCGCGGGTTGGGGAGGTAAATACAAAAAGCTGCGGGGACGCATTCACAGCGAGCCGGGATTGTGTAGGGCGAAAGACGATGCATACTGGTGTGGATGCTGGTGACGGCATCCACTTCCGGCCCTTTTGTGCGCGCACCAACACCACTCGGTGCGCGTGATAAAGTGATGCCTAGTTTTTTAACCGTTCATTAGCTCGTATCTTTCTACATGAGGGGGTCACGCATGGGGCGCGGCCGTCAAAAGGCAAAGCACACCAAGGTCGCTCGAGACCTGAAGTACTTTAGCCCGGACACCAACTACGGAGCTCTCGCAAACGAGCTGCACAACGGCGGCGCGCCTGCGCCCGTTGTACCCGTGGCACCGGTTTCTCCGGAGCTGGACAAATGGGCGGAGTATCTCGTCGACGATGATGACGACGAGAACGACGACGACAACTACGGGACCGGCCACGAGTCCTCGCGGAGCGCATAACGCTTCTCGCTTTCTCGGCTGAATTCCTCGTCAGCACTCAAGCTTTTCGATAGGGCGTCCACGGTCGTGGGCGCCCTATTTGGCGTTCACCCGCCGAGCCGATTCCACCGGGCCGATCTGTGCTGGACAGCCAGACCGGCCATTATCGGCCTGCCGTCGGTTTTCGAGCTTCCGGAAACAAGAACGGTCGGGCCGATCCATTCATTGGTCGGCCCGACCGGTGCAGTTGATCTCGTTTCGAGTCGAACGCTTACTTCTTCAAGAACTCCAGGACCGCGCTGTTCCACTCCGCCGCATGGCTCACGGTGACGCCGTGGGGTGCCCCGGCAATAAGCACAAGCTCACTTCCGGGGATTGCCGCATGGGTGCGAGCCCCGGATCCTTCGAAGGGCACCGTTCCGTCACCGTCACCGTGGATCACCAGGGTGGGCACGGTTACTAGGGGCAGGTCCTCGCGGAAGTCCGTGGAACCGAAGGAAGTCATGGCTGCCAGAGCGGGGACCTTGCTCGACTGCTTGGCCAGTGTGATGGCCTCCTGGCGCTGCTCCTCGGTGACTTTGAGCACACCGTCCACGGAGTAGAACTGGGTGACGAAGTCGTCGTAGAAGGCATCCTCGTCCGCGGTGAGACCGGCAGCCATCTTTGCGGCCTGGCTCGCGGGAAGCGGGCCATCGGGGTTACCGGGGCTTTGGAGCATAAACGGTGGAACGGCAGAGGCGAAGACCACACTGTGCAGGCGCTCGGTGCCGTACTTGGAGAAGTAGCGTGCCACCTCACCGCCACCCATCGAAAACCCAATGAGGGTGACATCGTTCAAATCGAGTTCGGTGAGCAGCGCGTGCAGGTCCTCGGTGAGGGTGTCGTAGCTGTAGCCGGTCTTCGGCTTGTCGCTGCGGCCGAATCCGCGGCGATCGTAGGTGACAACCCGGTAGCCGGCTTCCTGCAGGGCGGGCACCTGCTCCGACCAGGATTCACCGGACAGCGGCCAGCCGTGAATCAGGATGACGGGTCGGCCGGATCCGCCGGTGTCGTCAACGTGGAGGTTGGTGTTTTTGAACAGACCGTGGTGCGCGGTGATTTCCGTCATCGTCCTCTTCCTCTCGCACCCGCACCTTCGGCGAGTGCTTCAGAAGGGGTTCGACAGTCCGGCGGTGATCGGTTTGGTCCTCCACCTAATTCACTGCCACTTTTTACGACGGCCGCAGCGTGTGACCAGTGCACAACCACGGCCCGCTCAGACCTCGCCGGGCAGCGACAGCGATTTACGAAGCTGCGACTCATCCCACAGGTAACGGTCGCGTGCCGTCGAAGCCGCAATGGCGAGGATGGCTGCAGCCACCACGATGGTGAAGCTGTCCCAGCTCTGATGTCCGCCTTCCTCTCCCGATAAGAGGACGGCGCGGGTCAGGTCTCAGTCGCGGTAGCTGCCGGACAAACGCACTGCGCCGCCGTTGACACCCTTTGCGCCCTGTTCGAAGCCGGTGAGGTCGCGAGTTCCCGTGGAGACCTGGCCAACAACCCAGGAGGGGATGCCGTAACTTTCAATTGCCGAGATCACGTCGTCGGCCGCGGCGGATTCGACGATGGCGAACATTCCGACGCCCAGGTTCCAGGTGCCCTCGGTGTCGGCCAGCGTCAAACCGCCGATGTCGGCGAGGACACGGAACACGGGAGTGGGGCTCCAGGTGCCACGGTCAACCTCGACCCAGGAGCCGACGGGCAGCACGCGGGCGAGGTTGGCGGCCATTCCGCCGCCGGTGACGTGGCTGAGGGAATGGATGGCGCCGGGAAGCTGGTCGAGGACCGAAACCAGCGGGCTCGTGTACAGGCGGGTGGGCTCGAGGAGGACCGCACCGACCACACCACCGAACTCGTTCGAGCTGTCACGGAAACCGATGTTGGCCTTGGCGAGGATGCTGCGCACCAGGGAATAGCCGTTGCTGTGCAGGCCGGAGGAGGCCATCGCGATGACAACGTCGCCATCCTTGACCCGGTCGGCGCTGAGGGCGTTGTCAGCCTCGACAACACCGGTGGCGGCACCCGCGACGTCGTAGTCGTCCGGGCCGAGAAGCCCGGGGTGCTCGGCCGTTTCGCCACCCACCAGGGCGGTCCCGGTTGCGGAACAGGCCAGCGCGATGCCCTTCACGATGTCGGCGATGCGCTCGGGAACCACCTTGCCGCAGGCGATGTAGTCGGTCATAAAGAGCGGCCGGGCGCCCACAACAACGATGTCGTCGACAACCATTCCGACCAGGTCCTGGCCGATGGTGTCGTGCTTGTCGAGCGCCTGCGCAATGGCGACCTTGGTGCCGACACCGTCGGTGGAGGTGGCAAGCAGCGGACGCTTATAGCTGGTCAGGAACGACACGTCGAACAGTCCGGCGAATCCGCCGACCCCTCCCAACACCTGCGGGCCGTGGGTCGCGGAGACCGCGGACTTCATCAGTTCGACGGCGAGATCCCCGGCAGCGGTGTCGACGCCGGCCTCACGATAGCTGTTGGTCATGGCATAAGTCTGCCCGATCATCCAGCACTTGTGCGCCTCCCGGCCAGCGAGGATCGACGGAGCGACCTAGACTTACCTCTGGCTTCTTCTCCCCTAGCGTCAGGAAAACCCCGGCTAAATGTGCGGCATTGTGGGCATTGTTTCTTCTCTCCCCGTCAACCAGCAGGTTTACGACTCTCTGTCGTTGCTTCAGCACCGCGGACAGGACTCGACCGGTATCGCCACCGCGGACGGCGACACCTTCCATATCCAGAAGGCGAAGGGACAGGTGCGCGAGGCGTACCGCACCCGCGACATGCGCTCTCTGCTCGGAACCATGGGCCTCGGCCACGTGCGTTACGCCACAAAGGGCAACGCCGGCAACGAGGAAGAGGCGCAGCCGTTCTACGTCAACGCCCCATACGGCATCATCCTTGTGCACAACGGAAACCTCACCAATACCCGTGAGCTGACGCAGGAGCTCTTCCATGTCGACCGCCGCCACCTGAACACCTCCAGCGACACCGAGCTGCTGGTGAACGTCCTCGCCAACGAGCTGCAGGACCAGGTCTCGGGCAAGGACTTCAGCCCCGACCAGGCGTTCAACGCGATCTCCCGCCTGCACAAGCGCGTCGAGGGCTCCTACGCCGCCATCGCGCTCATCGCCGGCCACGGTCTGCTCGCATTCCGTGACCCGTTCGGCATCCGCCCGTTGATCCTCGGCAAGCGCTCCGCTGGCCTGGTTGGCGAAGAGTGGATCGTCGCCTCTGAATCGCTCGTGCTGGAGCACGGCGGCTACGAGGTAGTGCGCGACATCGCCCCCGGCGAGGCCGTCTTCATCGCCATGGACGGCGAGATGACCTCGAAGCAGTGCGCGGACAACCCGCGCCTTATCCCCTGCTCGTTCGAGTACGTCTACCTGGCCCGCCCCGACTCGATCATGAACGGCATCTCCGTGTACGACGCGCGCCTTCGCCTCGGCGACCGCCTGGCCGACACCATCGCCACCTACGCCCCGATGGGCGACATCGACGTGGTTATGCCGATCCCCGACTCTTCTCGTCCGGCCGCCATGCAGGTGGCCCGCAAGCTCGGCATTGAGTACCGCGAGGGTTTCTACAAAAACCGTTACGTCGGCCGCACCTTCATCATGCCCGGCCAGGCCGAGCGCAAGAAGTCGGTCAAACAGAAGCTGAACGCGATGTCCAGCGAATTCAAGGGCAAAAACATCCTCATCGTGGACGACTCGATCGTTCGCGGCACCACATCGAAGGAGATTGTGCAGATGGCCCGCGAGGCTGGCGCCAACAAGGTGACGTTCACCTCGGCCGCCCCGCCCGTCCGCTACCCGCACGTGTACGGCATCAACATGCCAACCCGCCAGGAACTCGTCGCCCACAATCGGAAGATCCCCGAGATCGCCATGGAACTCGGCGCGGACCACCTGATCTACCAGGAAGTCGCCGACATGGAGGCCGCCATCATCGAGGGATCCGACGTGACCGCCCTCGAGATGAGCTGCTTCACCGGCGACTACGTCACCGGCACCGTCAGCCCCGAGTACCTGTCCTGGGTCGAGTCGAACCAGGCCAGCTAGAACCTACGCAGCGACGATTCGTACAGAATCGATTCGTACAGCATCGACACACGCCACCACCCCGTCGGGGCTGGTGGCGTGTGTGTTTCCGGGGTGCTGCGCTGCGACGCGAGCGTTAGGCCCAGGCGACGACGGTCTCCTGCTCGAGGCGGGGCAAGCGGCCGTGCCACGCGTTCTCGCCCGGGTGGCCGATCTGGACAACGAGGATGGCGTGCAGTCGGCCGTCGGGGAAGAAGTCGGCGTCGACGGCCGCAGCGTCGAAGCCGCCCATCGGACCGGCGGTGAGGCCTTGCGCACGGGTGGCGAGGATAAAGTACCCGGCCTGCATGGCACCGTTGAAGGATCCCATCCGCTCTCGGGCTTCAGGGTTCGCTTCCAGCATTTCACCGAGCGCGGGGTTGACCGGCATCACCGTGGCCGCGTGCTCGTGGAATCGGGTATCGACGGCGAGGATAGCGACGGCCGGGGCGGAGGCGACGCGAGCCTGGTTGCCCTCGGACATGTGGGAGACGAGACGGGCGCGGCCCTCGTCGCTCTGCACAAATAGCACCCGGAGCGGCTGCAGGTTGGAGGCGGTTGGCGCCCACTTGGCGAGGTCCCAGATGGCGGCGAGCTCGTCGTTGCTCACGGGGGTGTCAGCGAAAACCCGCGGGGTGCGGGCGTCGGTGAACAGGGCGCTTAGAGCGTCCTCGCCGAGCGGGGTCGCTACCGGGGCCGCGAGGAGATTTGCCGTGGTGAGGAGGTCGGTCAATGTGCTTCCATTCTCGATGTCACTTCTAAAAAACTAGCTACAACTGAGAACATAGCACCTTGCTATAGTGGGTGGATGCCCACCCCCGCCAATGACGGTCCCGCCGGTACCCGCGTCAGCCCACCGGCGGTAGTCAGTGCGGACCCCGACTCCCCGGCTTCTGCAAAAATCCATTCCCCCGGCGCCTGCGACGCGTCGCTCACCCGGGCCTTCGGTTTTCTGGGTAAGCGTTGGAACGGGGTTCTTCTGGCGACCCTGATGAACGGCTCCGCGAGTTTCTCGCAGCTGCGTCGCGCGGTGGACGGGATCAGTGACTCCGTGCTGAGTGAGCGCCTCGCCGCTCTCACCGAGGCCGGGCTGGTAGAGCGGACGGTAAGTTCCGGGCCGCCCGTGTCCGTCGCCTACAACCTGTCGGCCTCCGGAAAGGCCCTGACTCCGGCCATGCGCGAATTGGCCACGTGGGCGCGCGGGAACCTTCCGGCCTAAGACATCCCCCTGCTGCGTGTTCGCGGCCGCGCCCGGTGGGAGCTCCCCGCGCGTCGTGACAGGATGAGCGGGTTACCAGCGAAGGGATCCGCACGTGAGCGTTCTCGTCAATTCTGTTTATCGGGACGGGCAGCTCGAGCAGGCCTCGCGGACGCTCGCCGAGACCTACGAACGGGTACGCAACGCGCCTGCCGGCGCAGACACGATGGCGTGCGTGGTGCTGCTGACCCCCACCGCCGAGGAGCTGCACTCGCTCGCTGAGGAGTATGACCTGCACCCGCTGGCGATCGAGGATGCCCTGCGCGGCCACCAGCGCGCGAAACTGGAACGCTACGACTCGACGCTGTTCCTCGTGCTGCGCACCGCGCACTACCGGGACGCCGAGGAGATCGTCGAGTTCGGCGAGGTGCACTGTTTTGTCGGGAGTAACTTTTTTGTCGCCGCCGTGCACGTCGACATCGACTCGACGCCGATGGTGTCCGCGATTTCGAGGACGCTGGTGAAAACCCCCGAGCTGCTGCGGATGGGACCCCAGGGGCTGCTCTACGCACTTCTCGACTCGATCGTTGACGGCTACACCCCCGTGGTCGACGGCCTCGAACAGGACATCGACCAGATCGAACACCAGCTGTTCGCCGGCGAGGCGGGCACGTCCCGGCGGATCTACGAACTGTTCAACGAGGTTGTCGCATTCCAGCAGTCCACCAAGCCGCTGGTCGAGATAATCGACTCACTGGTGCGCGGGGCGGAGAAATACAACCTGGAGCTGGAGCTGCTGCGCCGGTTCCGCGACGTGAAGGACCACGTGATCCGGGTGGTGAACCGTTCGGATGCCTTCCGGGCGGCGTTACAGAATGCCCTGACGCTGGACGCGACGATCGTGGGCAGGAAGCAGAACGACGATACCAAAAAGATCTCGGCCTGGGCCGCGATCCTGGTCGCCCCGACGTTGATCGCGGCGATCTACGGGATGAACTTCGCATATATGCCGGAGCTGCAGTGGCGCTACGGCTACCCGTTGGCGGTGGTGGCGATGATCCTCGCCGCTGCACTGCTGTGGGTGATGTTCAAAGTGAAGCGCTGGCTGTAGCCCCGGCGATCAGGAGCGCGGGGCAGTGGTGGTGTCGTCGTCCTGGTCGAAGATCGGGGCCGCCGCCGGACGGGCTGGCGGCATCGGCGGGGAGGTGGGCTCTGGGACATCCACCTTGCCTGCGCTTTCAGTACTTTCGACGTCGTCGACCTGCACGTACTGCTCCGATTGTGCCGGTGTCTCTGGCTGCGCTGCCGGCTGGCCGGAGGGCGACTCGGTCCGTTCGATCACGGCGGTGACGGTGCGGGCGTTGCGGTCGGCGCGACGGTCGAGGACGATCGCGAAGATGGCACCAACCACAACACCGGCAGTGACACCGAAGAGAGAGAAATACCCGAAGAGGGCGCCGAAACCGAC
>JAODAO010000175.1 GCA_025463465.1 Glaciihabitans sp.
GCCATTCGATGCCGAGGAGGTGGGGAAGGGGCAGCATAAAAGTGATGTTCCTTTCGGGCCCGTGGGCCCGTCGCCAGGTGGTGGTCGAACGGCGGAAACGCGTCGCCGTGGACGCCGCGGAACCCCCGTTCAGGCCGGCACAGGTGGTGAGGCCGGAGCAGGACTGCCACAACCGTACCGAAGTTCTCCGTCAATGCACCTGAAAGTTCAGATCGGCCACGGAACGGTGCAGGGGGATGCTGGGCTGCCGCGGTGAGAGCGGCCACCGGCCGGGCAGCCGGTATCAGCCGTCGTGTCGGGAGTCGCCGACGGGGCCGGTCGGCCCTGTGTCGATCTCGCTGCGCAGCCCGTCCTCCGGCGCCAGCAGCAGCACCTGCGCCGGGCCGTTCCGCGGGCGGTAGACGATGCGCGCGTGGTAGACGAAGCGGAGCACAAAGCCGATGGCGATGAGCACCGCCTGGGCGATGATGCTCGGGATGGCCGTCGCCTCCACGATCACGTAGAGCGCGGCGGTGCGCACGGCGGTCTCCACACCGTTGAAGGCGATCGACTGGCCGAACCGGATCCAGACGCTGCGGCCCTCCCTGCGGAGGTCGTGGAAGACGAACCGCTCAAGCAGCACGAAGTTGCCGAGGATGGTGAGCACGGCAGCGACGATCGCCGACGCGAGGTACCAGGTGCCCACGGCCTGCAGCCCCGCCATGATCAGCAGGTTGGCGACAGCGCCGATCGCGCCGATGACGGCGAAGCCGGAAAGCCGCCCGAAGCGCAGCGCGGCCAGCTGGGTGACAAAACGCACACCCTGGCGGAAGTCGGCCTTGGATTGCCCCGCGTGACGCTCACCGAAAACAAAGGGCTCCTCCACCACCTTGACCGAGTTGCGGGCCAGGATCTCGAGAAGGATCTTGAATCCCCGTGGCTTCAGCGCGGTGAAGTCGACGGAGTCGCGGCGGATGGCGAAAAATCCGGTCATCGGGTCGGTGCAGTTGCGCAGCTTCAGCGGGAACATGGCACGGGTGAGCATGTTCGAGCTGCCCGAGATCAGGTGCCGCATCACATTGTCGAGCCCGGTGGAGGATCCGCCCTTGAGGTTGCGCGACGCGACGACAACATCGGCGTCCTGGCTGGTGCCCGAGGCGATCAGGATGGGAATGAGCTCGGGGGGATGCTGCAGGTCGCCGTCCATCACAACGCACCAGTCGCTGCTGCTGGCGGCAAGGCCCTCGAGCACGGCGCCGGAGAGGCCGCCGGTGGCCTGGTCGCGGTGGATGACCCGGACAGGAATACCGGCAGTCTTCGCGACGGCGCGGATGACGTCGGGGGTGTCGTCGGTGGAGTCGTCAACGAAGACGATGTCGGCCGAAAGCCCCACGGCCGCCGCCTCGATGCGCGCAACGATCTCGGCCACGTTGGGCGCTTCGTTGAACGTCGGGATGACGACAGAGATTGTCACTTCGAGTCCAGGTCCGATCGTGCGGGCGGGGTGAGTAGTCAGCGCGAGGGCCGCGGCGGTTAAGTAAATCACGCAACGTGTGAAATCAGGCGTGAAGAGCGCTGGTTTTTGGCGACCAACCCACAACTGAAGCGGCGATCACCCGCCAGCCTGGAGCCGACGGGTGATCGCCGAGATGGTACGACCGGTATAGGTGACTCGGTCAGTTCTGCAGATCAGTACTTGTAGGACTGGCCGCCGTCGATCGCGATGACCTGGGCGTTGATGAAGCTGGCGTGGTCGGACAGCAGGAACGCGACAAGGTGGCCGATCTCCTCCGGCTTGCCGTAACGCTTCATCGGGTTGATCTGGACGAACTGCTCAGCGGCCTTCTCGGGGTTCACCGGGTCAAGCTGGCGCATCGAGTTCTCGACCATCGGGGTCCAGATGGCACCGGGGGCAATGGCGTTGATGCGGATGCCGTACTGCCCGTATTCCATCGCGGAGTTGCGGGTCAGTCCAACAACCCCGTGCTTGGCGGCGGCGTAACCGGACTGGTTGCCGATACCGCGGATGCCACCGACGGAGGCGGTGTTGACGATGGCGCCGGAACCCTGCGCGTGCATCACCTTGAGGACGTACTTCAGGCCGGAAAAGACACCGCTGAGGTTGATGCTGAGGACCTTGGCGAACTCCTCGCTGCCGTACTCCTCCGTAGGGTTCTGTTTGCCTTCGATGCCGGCGTTGTTGAAGAACCCATCGATGCGACCGAAGGCCTTTACGGTCTCGGCGACGTAGTTCTCGACCTCGGCCTCAACGGCGACGTTGGCGATGATCGTGATGACCTCCGCGTCGGCGACGGCGGCGAGGACGGCGGCCTTGGTGGCCTCGAGACCTTCGGCTGACACGTCGACGAGGGCGAGCTTCGCGCCCTCACCGGCGAGCTGGAGGGCGGTGGAGCGGCCGAGGCCGGAGCCACCGCCGGTGATCAGAACGACCTTGTCCGTAAAACGGTCCATTGTGATGGTGCCTTTCTCAAATTCTCGAATGCCGGGCGTCAATGCACCGACCCCCTATTCAACACCTGTTGGATTAAAGTTGGCTGCATTCCGATAATCCCCGGTGAGACATTGCCGTACCGCCCGCGGGATGGGAACGTTGCATCACCACCACTACCCACGCGTCACCAACAGCCGCGCGTCACTAACACCGCCCCGGAGGCACATATTGGAGTTCTACGCCGGAATGTTCTACGCCATCATCGGCGCGATCTCGCTGGTCGGCGGGGTCCTGATCGTCGCCGCTCTCGGCGGGATGCTCAAATCCAAGTAGCCCGCCGATAGTCGCAGCTGCCGGAACGCTGCGGGGGAGACATCCCCCTGCACGCCTACGCGTGTCGGGTTCGAATCGGACAGACTGGAGGGGCCAGCCTCCCCCGCGTCACCGACCTGCGATTGAAGTGGTTATGCCCGTTCTGCTGCACCTGGATTCCTCCGCCGACCCGCGCACGTCGCGCAGCCGCGCCATCACCCACACCTTCGCCGAGGAGTGGCTTGCCTCGGGGCCCGAGTTCACCATCATCTACCGCGACCTGCACAACACCCCGCTGCCGGCGCTGGCCGACTCGTCGCTGCACTGGCCAAAACGGCTGCGACCGGTGGATGCTGCACCGCCCGCCGCCGCGGAAGCGCTGCAGGAGGAGATCCTCGCCGAGCTGCTCAGTGCCGACGTGCTGCTCGTGGGTGCGCCGATGTACAACTACTCGCTGCCGTCAACGCTGAAGGCGTGGATCGACTACATCCACGTTCCCGGGGTGACCGCCCCGTTCGATGTGGCCAGCCAGCCGCTGGCCGGCCGCCCCGCCGTTATCGTCACCAGCCGCGGCGCCTCCTACGACGCCGGCACCGCCACCGAGGGCTGGGACCACGCCGTTCCCGTGCTCGAGCTCATCCTCGGCACCGCGCTGGGGATGGAGACCACGGTGATCAGCACCAGCCTGACGCTGGCGGATTCCGTGGCGGCACTGGCCGACCAGCTCCCCCGCAGCGAGGCAGAGCTCGCCGCCGCCCACACCCTCGCCCGCGACACCGCAGCACGCATCGCCGCCGACCAAAACTGAGGACCAGACCATGCCCGTAGTGAAAATCAATGCCATCCACGTTCCCGAGGGCGGCGGCGCCGAACTCGAGAAGCGTTTCGCGGCCCGTAAACACTCCGTCGATGGCTCCCCCGGGTTTCTTGGCTTCCAGTTGCTTCGCCCCACCAAGGGAGAGACCCGCTACTTCGTGGTCACCACCTGGGAGACCGAGGAGGCCTTCATCGCCTGGAGCGGTGGCCCGGCGCGCGCCGCCCACGCGCCCAGCGGCGACCGCCCGGTGGCCACCGGCGCCGACCTGCTCGAGTTCGAGGTTGTTGACCTCGACTGAGATTCACGGCCCGGTCGAACCCGTGGTCACCGCCGGCGGAGGCCGCCCGTCGCGTCGTTGGTGGACGTTGCACGCGCGGGTTGCGAAGGCTTTTTAGGCGGTCGCCAGGGGGTCGCGCAGTTTGTCGACCCGCGAGCGGGCGGCAAGTTCACTCGGAGAGACGGGGCCAAGTAGCAGGTTGACCAGCCCAAAGAGCAGACGGTTGGCGGTGATGGCTGGCCACGGTGGGCGGCGTAGCGACAGCAGGCGACGCTGCTCGGGAGTAAGTGAGCTCACGGCGCCGGCGAACAACAGGCGGTAGATCATCCGCAGGTTTTTGGGAAGGCCGGGGCTTCGGAGGAACCGCACGGCCTCGGCGACACGTTCATCTGGTTTGAAATCGACGGAGAAGTCCGCCATTTGCTCGCGCAGTTCCGCGACGGACTTCGGTGGGTTGTCGACCCCCATCAGCACCCCGGATTGGGCCCATTCGCGCACGTACTGGTCGGGACCGCCCGGGATCGGGCCGCCCCAGATGAGGTGGGCGCCGAGGAATGCCTCGGTGAACGCGTCGTGCACCCAACGCAGAAGCTCGGCGTCGTGGGCGGAATACTTCTTCTGCGTCCCGCCTGCGTCGGTGTAGTGGCCGTTGACCCTGGTGTGCAGGCGGTGAACGAAGTTGGACCCGGCGGTGGCCGCCTCGGTGTCCCCGAAGGTGGTCGTCATCACCCAACGCACGGTGCCGTCGAGGCGCCCCATGGGGTCGGCGCGGTACCGGGAGTGGTCGTGCACACCGGCCATGGCACCGGGGTGCAGCGTCTGCAGCAGGAGCGCACGAATGCCCGCGATCATGGTAGGACTGGCGCCGTTCACCGTCCAGACCGCGCTGCCCGGACCGAAGAACCCGGCGTCCGTGCCCTGTTCCAGGGCGGTCATCCACACCGGGGGCGGCGTTTTGGACCGCTGGAGGCGAACGGTCTCGCGCAGACGGGAAAGGAGAGAATGTGACGCTTCAGTGGACACAGCCTTAGTCTGCACTGAGATCGACCTGCGCGGTGTGACGATTAGTGACCGATTCCAATTCGTACTCGGTAGTGTCGTCGCATGACTAGCCCAAACGTGATTGTGCTGCTCGATGTTGACGGGGTGTTGAACCCGCGCCTTGTGCCGGGTGGCATGGCCCTCGACGACACCCGCGCCGCCCTCATCGCCGAGCTGGCCAGCTGTGGCGACATCGTCTGGGCGACGAGTTATTCGGCCGGGGTGACCTTCGCCCTCGGCCAGGGCATCGGGCTTCCCAGCTCGACCAGGGCCATCGCGTTCCCCTCGCCCATCCACCACGACCGCACGGTCAGCGCCCCTACCCCCAAGCTGCACTGGGTAGCCAGATGGCTGGAACGCAACGTCGAGGAGGAGGAGGCGAACAGCACCGCCGTCGTCTGGATCGACGACCAGCTGCGCCAGGACGCCGTGGAGTGGGCGAAGGCCCAGCAGCGGCCGACCCTGCTGCTGTCGCCCGACCCGTATTTCGGACTGGCCGCCGAGCACCTCGAGGAGGTGCGCGAGTTCGTGCGCGGCCTGGCAGGTAAGGCATAACCGGCACCGCGCCCACATACGCCGGCACCGGCCACGTTTGACCGTGTCCCGGTGACGGCCTCATCTTCTAGTCTGGAGATGAGGCGCACCCTCCGGTCGAGAGTGCAGGGGGATGCCCACAATGTCGGAAGGTGCACGTGGCCGATCGGTTCGCCATTCCCTCCCCCGGCGCGCCAATGTGGTGGGGGGAACCCGGCGCGCCCCTTGTGCTGCTGGTGCATGACTTCTTCGGCAGGCTGCCGTGGCTGGAGACGGTGGCGGCGCTGCTGGCCGATGGTGGGTTCCGCGTTGCCGTTCCCGACCTGTATTCGGGGATCGCGACGGCGTCCCCCGGGGAGGCGGAAAGCTTGATGGGGCGCCTCGATGTGCGCCGGTCACTTGCGCTGCTCGATGAGGCGGTGCTGGTCGGCCGCGCCGAGGGATCCGAGCGAGTGGGGGTGGTCGGCTTTTCCATGGGTGGCTGGCTCGCACTGCTACACGCCCAGGGTGGCAGCGCCGACGCGGTTGTCGCCTTCTACGCGACCCTCGGCCCCGCCGACCACGGGGTTGTGCCCTGTCCGGTGATGTTGCACCTCGCCGACCACGACGAGTGGGGGCCGCGGGAGGATCCGGCCGACTTCATCGACCGGCTGGACGACCACGGCACACCGGTGCTCGACCACCATTACCCTGGCACCAGGCACTCGTTCGCCAATGGGAGTGTGCCAGGGTTGCTCGATGCCCCCTCGGCACAACTCGCGTTGACCCGGACGGCGGTCTTCCTGCGCGAGTATCTCCTCGACTGAGGCCGGCGTCGAATCAGCCGCTGACGGCTGCGGCCCGCTCGCCCCGCACGTCGGCCAGGTGGTGGATGACGTCGTGGATAACGTAGCGGGCGAAGGTGTCGACGGTGAAGCTGGCCCCGTCGCTGCGCCGGCCGCGGCGGTCCCAGGCCGAGTCGGGAATGGCGTCGAAGTCTGCGGCGAGCGCCGCTGCTGCATCCACCAGCTCGTCTGACACCCGCTGTGGGTCCTGCTCGGCGTAACGTTCGGCGAGCGCCGTGGCGTCCTGGTCCCAGTTCGGATACACCGGGTTGTCCTGGTCGAGCATCAGTGCGAGCCGGCTGCCGTTGATGCGGAAGACATCGCGCACGTGGGCGCCGTATTCGAGCGCCGACCAGGTCTGTTCGTCGGGGCGGACCCGCACGTCGGGGCGCGCCAGCACGGCGGGCCAGGCATCGGCGTTGCCCCGGATAAGAGCCGCGACGCTGGTCGCGGGTACGTCGGCCGCGTCGTACCCGCACTCCGGGCAGCGGCGTTCAAGGACCCAGGTCCAGTCTTTAATATCGGGAGTAATCGCCATTCCCATATTCTGCCGGGGAGGCACTGCCAGTACCGTAGATTAACTGCCGTCCCAGCCGGGTCGATGGGACCAATCCTTTCGCCCCACCGGCACGAATGACCAATACAGCAGCGCATCCGCGCCCCTGATAGGAGGAACTTCATGTCTAGCTCGCCGAACCGTCTGCTGGCCACCGCCTTCGGGGCGGTTTACCTCGTGGTGGGGATCCTCGGATTCACCGCGACCGCCGGGGTCGGATTCATCGACACCAGCGGCGGGCTGCTGCTCGGCATCTTCGAGGTCAACATCCTGCACAACGTCGCGCACCTGCTCATCGGCGCAGCACTGGTGTTGGCCGGCACCTCCAACGTGGCAGCGGCCCGCGCCCTCAACACCTCGATCGGCGCCGTCTACCTGGTGCTCGGCATCGTGGGGCTGTTCCTCGTCGGCTCCGCAGCGAACATCCTCGCCATCAACGCAGCAGACAACGTTCTGCACTTTGCCAGCGCCGCCGTGCTTCTGGCCGTTGGCCTGGGCGCCGAGAAGCCCGTCAAGGCCCGCGCCTAAACCGCGCAGGCGACATCCCCCTCTTTCGATATGTCGACCGTGACCCGCACCTGGTTGGCCTTCGCCGCCCTGGGTACCGGGATGATCCATCTTGCGCTGGTGATCAGTTCGCCGCTGCCCATCGCCATCGTCTTGGTACTGATCGGTGTGGCCGAAATTGGCTGGGGAGTGCTGACCTTTGTCCGCGACCGGATCGCGCGGCCCCGGCTGGTGCTCGTCGCCGCCGTTGCGCCCATCGTGCTCTGGGCCGCCGTGGTGCTCGCGGCCGCCGCGACGGGCACCGCGGCGGTGGGCGCCGACCTCGGTTTCAGTGCCCTCGCCATCGCTGCGGTGCTCGAACTGTTCGTCGCCGGTGTCCTGGCCGTCCAGCTGCGCCGCGGGATTAACTTCGCCGCCCCGTCCCGCACCCCACCGGCCGGCCGTTACCTGCTTGGTTTGGTGCTCGGCGGTCTCGCCGTGGCCAGCCTGACCACCCCGGCGCTGGCAGCCACCGAGGCGGGGCTTTACGCCCAGCCACACGGGCAGCATCGCGACGGCGTCGAACCGCGCATCCCGTCTGACGTTGTACTGGATAATTCCGGCCACACCGGGCACTGATTGTCACAGGCCGCGCCGGTCGCCCCTCTCCCAGTGAGGTGCGACCGGCGCATTTTTGCCGGACGCGAGCGCCGAGCGCCGAGGCAAGTGAAGCGTAGGCGGTGGCTACGCCTGGATGCCGGGGACGGCCACGGAGCGGGCCATAAAGCGCTGCACGTTCTCGTCGACGATGATGTCGGACGGACGCAGCGGTCGGCTCAGATAGAGGCCCTCGAGCGACGTGATGCGGCTGAGGGCGACGTAGGTCTGCCCGGGGGCAAAGGAGCGGGATCCGAGGTCAACGATCGCCCGGTCGTAGGACTTACCCTGCGACTTGTGGATGGTGACGGCCCAGGCCAGTCGCAACGGAAACTGGGTGAACTCGGCCACAATGTCCTTTTTCAAGGCCTTCGTCGACGCGGAGTAGCTGTATCGATATTTCTCCCACACGGCCGGCATCACGGAGTGCACCTCGCCGTCAACCTCGACGTGCACGGTGGTGTCGATCTTGCGGACCGTTCCGATGCTGCCGTTGACCCAGCGCTGTTCGGAGTCGTTGCGCAGGAACATCACCTGGGCGCCGATCTTCAATTCCAGCGAATCGTCGGCCGGGTAGGCGCGGCCCCCGAACTCGCCGCTGACCTCGGCCCGCGCGGTGAGCGAACGACCGGGCAGCCGGGCGAGGGCGCTGGCGTTGATACGGGTGACGGTGCTGTTGGTCGTGGCGAGGGTGATGGCACCGTCGGTGGGCGCGGGGCGTGCGCCCATCTCGTTGAGGCGACCGGCGATCTCGGCGGTGACCCGGCCGTGGCGGACGGCGTTCAACATATGTTTGAACGCGTCCTCCTTCTGGCGATGAATCATGTTGAGCTCGTAGATGCGCAGGTCGGTTTCGTCCCATACCTTAGCGTCGAAGAACCACATCGATTTGTACTGGTCGGTGAAATAGGCGCGCTCGTCTGCATCGCCGGGAACCGGGGCAAGCTGATACGGGTCACCGAAGAGCACAAGCTGCGCCCCGCCGAACGGCTCGCGCGGCCGCTGCCTGGCCTGGCGCAGGCTCCGGTCGATCGCGTCGAGCAGGTCGGCGTTCACCATTGAGACCTCGTCGATGACGATCGTGTCGATGGTGTTGAGGAGTTTGCGAAGCTCCGCGGTCTGCTCGATGGTGTGGTCGGCGATAACCCCGATCGGCAACCGGAACAGGGAGTGGATGGTCTGGCCGCCCACGTTGAGCGCGGCGACCCCGGTCGGAGCACAGATAACGACCTGCTTGGAGGTGTTCCAGGACAGGTGGTTCAGCAGCGTGGACTTACCCGTGCCGGCACGGCCGGTGACAAAAATGTTCTCACGGGTTGTTTCGATGGCGTCAAAGACCGCTTGCTGCTCGGCGGAGAGCGTCAGGTCGGTCACGGCTTCTCTCCACGGTTTTTCGAACGGTCCTCCAAGGGTACCCGCAGCGCGCCGCTTGCCGTGGCGGGGCGCGACTCCAGCTCACTCCCGCCCGGCAAACCCGGGACGCCCAGCGCTCCCCTTTAGGATGTGGGGATGCGGCGCGTAGTTATCACCTGGTCGGTTGCCTTCGCCGTCCTGATCGGCGCGTTCGCGATCACCGTCGCCACCGTGAACAACACCCTCTACAGCGCGGGTGGTTTTGTCGGCAGTTATCTCAACGCCCTCTCACACAAGGACGCCGCCACCGCGCTGCAGCTTCCCGGGGTGCTCGCGTCGGAAGATTCCGCCGCAGACCTGCTGACTGATGCCGCCCTCGGTGACATTTCCGACATCACCCTCGAGGACGACGACACCGACTCCGACGGCATCCACACCGTCACCTATTCGTACACGATCGGCGACCAGCAGGCTGAAACCGACTTCCAGGTGCGCAAAACGGGTAACTTTCTCGGGCTGTTCCCCACCTGGTCGTTCGACACCTCGCCGTTGGCGACCGTCGCCGTCACCGTGCTGCACGACGACCGCTTCCGCGCCAACGGGGTTAACCTCACCGCCGCTGCCCAGCCCACCGAGTCCGGCGGCTTCCTGGTGTTCACCCCCGGCATCTACAGCTTCGACCACAGCTCGACCTACCTCACCGCGGACGCGATCACCGCCCCAATCACCGAACCGGGCAGCGTCACCACGGTGCAGGTGAACGTGCAGGCCAACGCCGCGTTTGTGGCGGAACTGAACACCCGGGTGCGCGACTTCCTCGACACCTGCGCTACCCAGCAGGTACTGCTGCCCACGTCCTGCCCGTTCGGCAAAACATTCGACAACCGCATCGACACCACCCCGGCGTGGTCGATGTCGGTGTACCCGCAGGTCGACATCATTCCCGGTGACGGCGTCGGAAGCTGGGTGATGCCGCAGGCCGGTGCCGCCGCGCACCTCAGCGTCGAGGTCCGTTCGCTTTACGACGGCAGCCGCACCCAGTTCGACGAGGACATCCCCTTTGCCGTCGCCTACGGCATCACCATCGGCGACAACGACCTGCTCGCCATCCGCGCCCTGGGCTGACCGGTCGGCCACCCCGCTGCGTCAGCGCTTGCTTGCCCTGTCCTGGTGTGCGCAGTGCTGGTTTGCGCCGTGCTGGTTTGCTCAGCGCTGCGGCACGCGTGACGCCCGCTTGGCGAGCATCGCGTTGTACTCTTCGAGTTCGGCATCCCCGTCGCGGTCGGCCTTGCGGTCGTAGCGTTTTGACTCACGTCCGTCGCTGCGCGCCCACATAAAGGCGACGGCGATGGCCAGGGCGATCGTGGGCAACTCGCCAACACCCCAGGCGATTCCGCCACCGCGCTGCTGGTCCTCGATGGCCGAGATACCAATGTCCCAGCCCATGGCGCCGTACCAGTCCGCCAGCAGCAAGCCGGAGCCGCTCATCAGCGTCAGGCCGAAGAAGGCGTGGAACGCCATCGTGCCAAGTAATACCAGCAGGCGCATCGGGTACGGGGCCCGATATGGGGACGGGTCGATGCCGATGAGCGACTGCACAAACAGGTAACCGGCGCCGACGAAGTGCACGATCATCCAGATGTGACCGATGTGGTCGGTGGTCGCCCAACTGAACAGGGGTGTGTAGTAGAACACCCAGAGCGATCCCGCGAAGATGATCGCTGCGACGATGGGGTTGGCCAGCACCGCGAAGTAGCGGGAGTGCACAAGCAGCATGATCCACTCGCGTGGGCCGCGGCTGCCGTCTGAACGCTTTTTGATCGCGCGCAGGGCCAGGGTGATCGGGGCACCGGGAACAAGCAGCACCGGCACCATCATGCCGAGCACCATGTGGCCGAGCATGTGCGCGCTGAAAAGGTACTTCTCGTAGAGGTTGATCCCCCCATTGGTGATGTAGAACAGCGTGACGATGCCCGCCACCCAGAGGATGGTGCGGTGCAACGGCCAGCGGTCACCGCGACGGTGAAGGCGCACAACGCCGGCGATGTAGAAGAAGATCGCGAAGGCGCAGAGCAGAATCCACAGCAGGTCGAAGTTCCACTGGGTGAAGAAGTTTTCAAAGGTTGGCGCCGGGGGAAGCGCGCGGTTGGTCAGCAGCTCCGCCGCCGAGGGGTTGGTGATGTCGCCAATGGCGACCTCCACCTGCGGGGTCACGGTGCGGGCGAGTGCCGCCGCGACACCGGATGCCAGCCCCATAAACGCGATCTCGGCGGTGATGAGCCACCAGAACGCGCCACGGCCACCGGTCTCCGAGCTGGCCATCCGACCGATCAGGAACCGGCGCTGGAAGATACCGAACAGGCCGAGCGCCCCGAGGGCGAACACCTTGACCAGCACAAGGATGCCGTACGGGGTGAGCAGGTTGGGGATGGTGGCGAGGCGGATCTCCGCGGAAACGTAACCGGACGCCGCCACCACAATAAAAGAGATCAGCGCGAGCGTCGAGTAGCGCTGCAGGACGGGGAGCAGGCGCCGGCCCTCGAGTGCGGGACGCAGCAGGATGATGGTGAGCAGCCCGCCCAGCCATATGGCGGCAAAAACGATGTGCAGGTACACCGCGGTGATGGCCGACTCATGGCTGGCCTGGTCCCCGGCGTGGCCTTGCAGCGACATGGGGATCATCCCGGCGATGGCGAGGATGGTGACGAAGATGATCGCTGTCTGGTGGCGGACGGCGAAGCACAGCACGGTCAGGGCCGCAGCGATCAGGGTGGTGGCCAACCAGGCCTGGCCGAGCTCGGTTGTGGTCATAAAGGACGAAAGCAAATCACCGAAGCGGTCGTCGAAGCTGACGGGCTGGTTGTAGATGCTCAGGAAGATCAGGAATCCGGTCGCGGCCGACGCGACGGTCCAGAGCGCGGATGCGCCAGCTGCCACGTCGAGCGCCCTGCCGTACTCCGGTTTGTCCGCCGCCAGGGCAAAAACGGCCAGGACCAGTGCCCCGATGGTGCCCGCTGCGCCGATGTTGACTACCAGCTTGGCGATGGGGAGCCCGTAACGCACCACGGCCCCCGGGTCGGTGATGATGGGGGCATCAGCGCCGCCACCGTAGGCGAGTGCGGCCAGCAGGGCGACGAACGAGACGACCAGCAGCAGGGCGGGGCCAGCGATGCGGGCGAGACGATTCACCATACGAGCTTACGTGAGGGAGAGCGGCCGGGTTCCCGGTGCGCGGTGACCACGGCAAATCTCCAGCCGCGCCCCGCACCGGGCGACGTTGTCCCTGGGCAAGACAAAAGGACGGCAGCCCTTGCGGGTCGCCGTCCTTTCGAAAAGGTATTGCTGGAAAGCAGCCGGAGCTACTTGGCGGCAGCCTTCAGCTTGCTGCCGGCGCTGACCTTCACGCCGAAGCTTGCCTGAATCTGAATTGCTTCACCGGTCTGCGGGTTGCGGCCGGCGCGAGCAGCACGGTGAGTGCGCTCAACGGCGAGCCAGCCCGGGATGGTGACCTTGGTTCCCTCGGCCACAGAAGTGGAGAGGGTCGAGAAAAGTGCGTCGAGAACACCGTTGACGGTGGCCTGGCTCTGGCCAGACTCCGCGGCGACTGCTGCGACGAGCTCGGTGCGGTTCAGTGACTTGTCAGCCATGAGTTGTCCTCCTCGGACCTAGTGCTAGTAGAGACGTTCCGGCAGGCCGAGGCGCTGTGGAACCGCCTCGAACCTACCAGCTTGACTTGGTAATACCGGGCAATTCGCCTCGGTGAGCCATGTCGCGGAAGCGAACACGGGAAACACCGAACTGGCTGAGGTAACCGCGGGGGCGACCATCGATCGCGTCGCGGCCACGCAGGCGGACCGGCGAAGCGTCGCGGGGAAGCTTCTGCAGGCCGAGGCGTGCAGCCTCGCGGGACTCGTCGGTCCCTGCGGGGTCGACGAGTGCCTTCTTCAGCTCAAGGCGCTTCGTGGCGTAGCGCGCGACGATGACCTTGCGCTGCTCGTTCTTGGCAATTTTGCTCTTCTTGGCCATGTTATTAGCGCTCCTCGCGGAATTCGACGTGCTTGCGCACGACGGGGTCGTACTTCTTCAGCACGAGACGGTCAGGGTCGTTGCGACGGTTCTTGCGGGTCACGTAGGTGTACCCGGTACCGGCGGTGGAGCGGAGCTTGATGATCGGGCGAATGTCCTGGTGCTTAGCCATTAGATCTTCACCCCACGTCCGAGGATGTCCTTGACGACGGACTCGATGCCGCGGGCGTCAATGGTCTTGATTCCCTTGACGCTGAGCGTCAGGGTCACGTTGCGGCGCAGCGAGGGGACGTAGTACGTCTTCTTCTGCACGTTCGGGTCGAAACGACGCTTGGTGCGACGGTGCGAGTGCGAAATGTTGTGCCCAAAGCCGGGAATGGCTCCGGTCACCTGGCAAGTTGCTGCCATGGTGTCTTCTCCTTAGTACCGTAGGGCGAAATGCCCTACCCAAGATTTCTTGTCGGCACGCGCAAAATCCACAAACCCGTAGCCGGTAAACCGGAGCTGGGGGGGATTGGCGTACAAATGAGTGTGGATACCACTCAACCAAGGGGATAGCCTACGTTGCCAGCGCGTTTCCCGCAACATTCCGCGGGTTCCCGTTCATAACAGGACGGGCAGGGGGGATGCCTGGGGCGGTTAGGCCGCGTTCGCCCGGCAGGCGGCGCAGAGGCCGAACACGTCAACCACATGGCTTGGTTCGCTGAAACCGTGCTCCGCGGCCACCTGGGAAGCCCAGCTCTCCACCGCGTCCGCCTCGATCTCCACCGTCAGCCCGCAGTTGCGGCAGATCAGGTGGTGATGGTGGCTTCCGGGGGTACAGGCGCGGTAAAGGCTCTCACCCTCCTGCTGCAGGGAATCGGCGTCACCCTCTACAGCGAGGTCAGCCAGGGCACGGTAGACGGTGGCGAGCCCGATCGGCGATCCGGTGTCGCGCAGCGACGAGTGCAACGCCTGGGCGCTGACAAAGCCCTCCGAGGTGGCGAGGGCGCTGCGTACGGCCTCCCGCTGCCAGGTATTGCGCTTCACCGTGTACTCCCTAGAACGATTATCAACTTCGATTTTAGCGCCGTGTGCTGCGTGTACGCAGTGACAGCAGCCGGCAGACCAGGTAGATCACGAACGAGATCGTGGTGATGTACGGGCTGATCGGCAGCGAACCACCGAGCGCCAACAGTATCCCGCCAACGGCGGATACGAGGCCGAACAGCATGCTGAGCACGGGCACCATCACCGGCGAAGACGACACCCGCAGGGCGGCGGCGGCCGGGGTTACCAGCAGAGCTAAAACCAGGAGCGACCCGATGATCTGCACTGACACCGCTACCGTGAGGCCGAGTAGCACCATAAAGCCCATCGCGATGAACCGCGAGGGTACCCCGCGCGCGGCGGCGACGTCGGGATCGAGGCTATCGAAGCTCAGTGGGCGCCAGATCAGCAGCAGGCCGACCAGCACCACGATGCTGATGATGATCAGCACGTTCAGCTGGGGGATGTCCACCGAGATGATCTGGCCGGTCAGCAGGCCGAACTTATTGGCACTGCGACCCGGATACAGGGCGAGGAACAGGATGCCGAGTCCGAGGCCGAATGGCATCAGCACCCCGATGATCGAGTTCCGGTCGCGGGCTTTCGCCCCGAGCGCCCCGATCAGCAACGCCGCCGCGAGAGAGCCGACGAGCGACCCGGTCACCACGTTCGCACCGAGCAGCAGGGCGCCGGCAGCGCCGGCGAAGGACAGCTCGCTGATGCCGTGGACGGCAAACGCCATGTCGCGCTGCATCACAAAAACGCCGATCAGCCCGCCGACGATACCGAGGACGGCGGCGGCGATGATCGAGTTGTGGACGAGCGCGACCAGTTCGCCGTAGTTCTGGAAGCTGAACATTCGCGCCCATAGGTCGTCAAGGGCGACGATCATTCGGCGACCTCCGCGTGGTGGTGGTGACCAGCCGGTGAATCCGGGATCCCGGCCCAGAGCACCTTGTCTCCGGTGCGGAACACCTCGACGGGGATGCCGTAGAGGTCGCTGAGCACATCCTTTTGAAGGACTTCGTCGGGGGTGCCGATGGAAAATTTCCCGCCGGCCAGATAAAGGATGCGGTCGACCATCCCGAGGATCGGGTTGATGTCGTGGGTGACGAAGATCACCGCGGTGTTGTGCTCACGCCGACGCCGGTCGATCAGGTCGGATACCCCGCGCTGGTGCTGAAGGTCGAGGCTGAGCAGAGGTTCGTCGCACAGCAGCAGTACCGGGTCACCGGCGAGCGCCTGGCCGACGCGGAGGCGTTGCTGTTCACCGCCGGAGAGCTGGCCGACCGGCTCGTTACCATAAGCGCTGGCCCCGACGTCGGAGAGGAGCTCGTCGACGCGGTCCCGGGTGGCGCGTGACGGCAGGGGCGGGCCAAAGCGGTGGCCGTTGACCCCCAGGGCAACGAGATCGCGGCCTCTCATCGGGGTGCCGGGGGCGACCAACTTCTGCTGGGGGATGTAGCCGATCTTGCGGTCTCCGCGGCGGATGTCGCGGCCCTCGAGGCGCACAGCGCCGGAGTTCAGCTTCTGCTGGCCGAGGATGGTCTTCAACAGGCTGGTTTTACCGGAGCCGTTTGGGCCGAGGACGGCGAGGAATTCGCCGGGTGCGACGGACAGGTTGAGGCCACTCCAGAGGGAGCGCCCGGAAAACCCCAAAGCCCCGTCCTCGAATTCGAGGACGGGGGAATGAGAGGCCTGACCGCTCGCGGTCCGGCCGATATCGCCGTGGTTCACTAATTGACCGCGTCGGCGATCGAGTTCAGGTTGTCCGTCATCCACGAGAAGTAGTCTGCGCCATCCGGCATGGTCTCCGTGAACGAGACAACCGCAATGCCCGCATTGGTGGCCGCGGTCAGTACCTGCTCGGTCTCCGGTCCCGCGGTCTGTTCGTTATAGGCGAGCAACGAGACGTCGTTGCCGCTGAACAACGCGAGGGTCTCCTGCAGAACGGTCGGCGCGACGTCGGTGCCCTCCTCAATCGCCTCGGAGAACGCGTCCGGCGTTTTATTGGTTAGGCCGGTCTCCTCCAGGAGGTAGAGCGGGACCGGTTCGGTGATGGCAACCCCGAGGTCGACCGTTAAGGCCTGCAGCGCGTCGGCCTGCTCCTCCAGCGTGGCGATCTTGGCGACAAAAGCGTCAAGGTTCTTGCTGTAGGTCGCGGCGTTGGCTGAGTCGATGTCGCTCAGTTCGTCTGCGATGGCCTCGGCGATGTGCTCAACACCGTGGAAGCTGTACCAGACGTGCTCGTTGAAGCCTTCGATGTGGTCGTGGCCGTCATCCTCGGTGTGCTCGGCCTCATCGGCGCCCTCTGCGTCGTCGCCATGGTCGTCACCTTCGAGCAGGCCGGAGGCCTCGGCCGCGTTCACCACGGGCACGCTGGAGTTGGTGGATGCCGACAGCAGGCTGTCGATGAACGGGTCATAGCCGCCACCGTTCTCGATCACGAGGCCGGCCTTCGACAGCGCAAGCTGGTCCTGGGCGGATGCCTCGTAGCTGTGCGGGTCTTGCGCGGCGCTCGTGATCAGGCTGGTCACACTCACCAGGTCGCCACCGATCTGGCTGGCGATGTCGCCATAGACGTTCGTCGAGGCGACGATGGCCACGGTACCGTCGGCCGCGTCACCGGAGGTGGCGGGGCCGCTCGAGCAGGCGGTCAGGGTGAGGGCGGCGACGGCGACGCCGGTGACGGCAAATCCGGTGGAGGAGGGCAGGCGCATTGTGGGAATAGCTTTCTAAGTTGGTGGGACATCGTAATGATATCCGTTATCAACTATACGCAGCTGGCCCCACTACGCCAAACCGCCCTCAGTCCAGCAGCAGCGCCGGCTCCTCGATCACGCTGGCGACGTCGGCGAGGAAACGGCTTGCGACGTCCCCGTCAACGACCCGGTGGTCGAAGCTCGCGCCGATGGTGGTGACAAGGCGGGTACGTACCTCGCCGTCCACAACCCACGGCTTCTGCTTGATCGTCCCGAGCGCCACAATCGCCACCTCACCGGAGTTGAGGATCGGCGTCCCGGTGTCCATCCCGAACGAACCGATGTTGGTGATGGTGATAGTTCCGTTGGCCATCTCCGCCGGTGACGTTTTACCGTCACGGGCGGTAATGGTCAGCTGCTCAAGCGACTTCGCAAGTCCCAGCAGCGACAGCGACTGGGCATCCTTGACGTTCGGCACGATGAGTCCACGAGGCGTCGCTGCTGCGATACCGAGGTTCACGTAGTGGCGCACGATGATCTCTTTGTCGGTCCAGGCCGAGTTCACCATCGGGTTGCGGCGCACCGCCCAGATGATGGCCTTTGCCATGATCAGGAGCGGGGACACCTTGGTCCCGGCGAAGTCGGTCGAGCTTTTCAGCCGCTTCACAAATTCCATAGTTCTGGTGGCGTCGACATCGACGAACAGGCTCACATGGGGCGCAGTGAACGCGCTGTTCACCATCGCGGTGGCGATGGCCTTGCGCACACCCTTGACAGGGATTCGCTCCTCGCGCTCGTCGTTCCACTCTGGGGTCTGGATATTACGGAACACGCTGGCCTGCGTGGCCTGGCGCACAACGTCGTCGCGGGTGATCTCCCCCACCAGCCCCGTCGCCTCAACCAGCGCGAGGTCAACGCCGAGATCCTTGGCAAGTTTGCGAATCGGCGGTTTGGCAATAACGGTGGATGCTGCGGCTGCCGGCACCGATGCGGGGCGGCGGGGAGCCGCTGCCTGCGCTGCCTGCGGTGCCGTGGAGGCCGCAGGAGCGGCTGGCTCTGAGCGGCGCCGACGTGAGTGACCGGGGCCCTTGCTGCCGTAACCGACGAGCACGGCGCCGGGCTTCTCGTCGGCGGCCTCGTGCGAGATGCTGTCGGAGGTATCGATGGCTGCGCCAACCAGCTCGGCGTCTGGCATCACGGTGGGTGCGTCATCGGTCAGGCTGGGGTTGCTCACGACGATGATCGGGGTGCCGACGTCAACCGTCGAGCCCTCCTCGACGAGCAGGGCGGAAACAATACCAGCGAAGGGTGACGGCAGTTCCACCAGCGACTTCGCGGTCTCAATCTCGACCAGCACGTCGTTGATGGCGACGACGTCGCCCAGTTTTACGTGCCAGGACACGATTTCGGCCTCGGTGAGACCCTCACCGACATCGGGGAGGATGAATTCTGAGTTAGCCATGGGGATTCATCCTTATTTAGTACGCGAGCGAGCGGTCGACAGCTTCGAGGATGCGGTCGGCGTCCGGAAGATAGATCGTCTCAAGTTTTGCCGGCGGGAACGGGGTGTCGAAGGCTGCGACCCGAAGGACCGGGGCCTCCAGCGAGTAGAACGCCTTCTCCGTGACGGTAGCGGCTATTTCGGAGCCGATGCTGACAAAGCCGGGGGCCTCCTGGGCGACAACGAGCCGGCCGGTTTTGCGCACGGAGGCGAGGATGGGCGCGTAGTCGATCGGGGAGACGGATCGCAGGTCGATCACCTCGATGCTTGTTCCCTCCTCTGCGGCGATCTCGGCGGCCTCCAACAGCATGCTGACCATGGCGCCATGGCCGAGCAGGGTGATGTCGGTGCCGACGCGGGCGACGCGGGTCGAGTGCAGCGGTGCGGCGGAGGCCGAGAAGTCGACGTCGCCCTTCGGCCAATAGCGGCTCTTCGGCTCGAAGAACATCACCGGGTCGTTGCTGGCGATCGACTCCTGGATCATCCAGTACGCGTCGTTCGGCGTTGACGGGCTAACGATACGCAGGCCCGCGGTGTGAGCGAATAACGCCTCGGGGCTCTCCTGGTGGTGCTCGACCGCGCCGATGTGTCCGCCGTAGGGAACCCGGATGACGACGGGCATCTGCAGGGCACCCTCGTGCCGGTTGGTGAGTTTCGCCAGCTGGGTGGTGATCTGGTTGAAACCGGGGAAAATGAAGCCGTCGAACTGAATCTCACAGACCGGACGGAAGCCGCGCATGGCGAGACCAATCGCGGTGCCGATGATTCCGGACTCGGCCAGGGGGGTATCCATGACCCGGGTACTGCCGAACTCGGCCTGCAGTCCCTCGGTCACGCGGAACACCCCGCCGAGTGGGCCGATGTCCTCGCCCATCAGCAGCACTTTGCTGTTGTCCAGCATCGCCTGGCGAAGACCGGCGTTGATGGCCTTGGCCATCGGCATTGACTGGATCCGGTTGGCTGCTGCCGCCGGTGCTGCCGTGGGCAGGTCGGTTACGAGGTTGCTCATACCGCGCCTCCGTTCTCGTCGAATGATGCTTCGTAGGCGGCGAGGCCGGCTTTTTGCTCGACCAGCACCGGGTTCGGTTCGCTGTAGACGTGGTCGAACATAATCGACGTGTCCGGGCTGCCCAGCTCCAGGGTGCGCCTACGGATGTCGGCGGCGAGGTCTTCGCCCTCGACCCGAACGTCCTCGAAGAAAGCGTCACCCTCGCCGCGGGCGCGCAGGAAAGTTTCGAACCGCGAAATCGGGTCGCGTTCACGCCAGTAGTCCAGGTCCGAGTCCTCGCGGTACTTGGAGGGATCATCGCTGGTTGTGTGGGCGCCAATTCGGTAGGTCAGTGCCTCGATGAACCGGGGGCCAGCGCCGGAGCGGGCCTCATCCAAATTCTTGGCCGTCACGGCGTAGCTGGCGAGTACGTCGTTGCCGTCGATCTGCACCGAGGGAATCCCGAAGCCGGCCGGCCGCAGGTACAGCGGTGTGCGCGACTGGGTTGAGACGGGCACCGAGATCGCCCAGTGGTTGTTCTGCAGGAAAAACACCTGCGGGGTCTGATAGCTCGCGGCGAAGACCAACGCCTCGCTGGCGTCGCCCTGGCTGGTGGCTCCGTCGCCGAAGTAGACGAGCACTGCTTCGTCAGTATCCGGGTTACCCGTCGCGTGCTTGCCGTCGAGGGCGATGCCCATGGCGTACCCGGTGGCATGCAACGTGTGCGCGGCGATCACCAGCGTGTAGAGGTGGAAGTTGTTGTGCTTCGCCGGGTCCCACCCGCCGTGGGTGACACCGCGCAACATCCGAATGATGTCGATGAGGTCAACACCTCGTATACGCGCAACGGCATGTTCGCGGTAAGCGGGGAAAATCGTGTCCTGGCTTTTCGCGGCGAATCCCGAACCGACCTGGGCGCCCTCCTGGCCAAGGCTCGGAACCCACAGCCCCATCTGCCCCTGCCGCTGCAGGTTTCCCGCCTCGACGTCGAAGCGGCGAATCACCACCATATGACGGTGAAAATCCTGCAACTGCGTATCGCTGAGCTTGTCGATATAGGGGCGGTATTCCTCCGCAGCATCGCTGTCGACGAGTGCACCCTTGTGATCCAGGAGCTGAATCGTCGCTTCGGTATAAACCATGGAACCTAATCTAACGTGGCTCAGGTGCGGGGATGCTCAGAGGTTACGCACAACCTCAGCGGATGCACGTAGGAGTTTGTCCACAGCCGATGGCTCGCCGATGCTCACCCGGATACCGTCGCCGAGGGCACGGACGATGACTCCGGCCTCCGCAAAAATCTCTGCGGCGGTCGCCGTGTAGTCCCCAGTGGACAACCAGAGGAAGTTGCCGGATGGCTTCGGAATGTCCCAGCCCTGGTCGATCAGCGCCTGCCACAGGTGGTCCCGCAGCAGGGTGATGCGGCCGACCCGCTCCATCAGTTCGGACTCGTGGGCGAGCGACGCCAGGGCCGCGGCTTGCGCAGAACCGATGACCGCGAGGGGGATGGAAGCCGCCCGCGCCGCGTCAATCAGGTACTCGGCGGCGATGGCGTATCCGATGCGCAGCCCGGCGAGGCCGTAGGCCTTCGAGAACGTACGCAGGACTACGAGGTTGGGATATTCCGCGAGCAGGGGGATGCCGCGCACCGCGGTCTCGTCAGTGACGAATTCGATATATGCCTCATCAAGGAGGACGAGGACGGTCGGCGGAACCTGTGCCATGAAGGCGGCGAACTCGTCCTTGGTGACGATGGTGCCGGTCGGGTTGTTCGGGCTGCAGACGATGATCACGCGGGTTTTATCGGTGATAGCCGCGACCATGGCAGGCAGGTCATGGCCCTGGTCCGGCCGGTTGGGAACGGTGACGCTGGTCGCTCCGGCAACGGTGACGAGCCCGGGGTACGCCTCGAAGCTGCGCCAGCTGTAGACCACCTCATCGCCGGTGGATGCCGCTGCGGAGATGAACTGGGAGAGGAGCGAAACCGATCCGGCGCCGACGACGACCTGGTCGGCTGTCACCGAGTACTTCGTGGCCAGCACTTCGCGAAGGGCGGCAGCGGTGGAATCGGGGTAACGGTTGATGTCGGCCGACGCGTCGACGATCGCCGCGAGCACCGCGGGCAGCGGCTCAAAGGGGTTTTCGTTTGAGGACAACTTGTGGGCGTCTGCCGCTGCAGGCTTGCCCTGGCGGTACGGTTTTAGGGCTTCAATTTCAGCGCGGAGGCGCACGCGTGGTGAGGTCACACCTGCCAGCATAATTGCGACTGGCTGGCGCACCGGTCATAGTGGTCGAATGACAAGATTCCTCGTGCGCCTGGTTATCAACGCGGTCGCCCTCTGGCTGACCACAATCATCGTCGCGCAGGGAGTGAGCGTTGTCCCGTTCGAGCCGGGTGATACCCCACAGCTTGTGCTGACCTATCTGCTCGTCGCCCTCGTGTTCGGAATCGTCAACAGCCTGCTGGGGAACCTGATCAGGATCGTCGCTTTCCCGCTATACATCCTCACCCTCGGCCTGATCTCCCTCGTGGTGAACGGGCTGCTGCTGATGCTGGTCGCCTGGTTGACGGTCCCACTCGGTTTTGGCCTCGAGATCGACGGCTTCGGCTGGGGTGTCCTCGGCGCCCTTGTCCTCGGCTTGCTGAGCTGGGCAATCGGCATCGTCCTTCGCCCCATAATCGGTCACCAGCGCGCCTGACCGGGCGTGATCCCAATTCAGTTCTCGGCGGGGACACGGCGGGCCAGGTAGCTGCTGCCCTCCCCCGCCTGCGCGTGCTCGCCTCCGCGGTCAAGCCCAGCGAGGACGTCGCGGAGTTGTTCGCTGCCCGCGTCGTCGATCATCGCAGCGGTTTCCCGGTAGTACTCCAGTTGGTGGGCGGGCACGGCGAATTGGTCGGGAATCTCGCGGTCCTCGAAAAGATGACGCTCGACCAGCACTGCATGGTCGGTGGCGTCGTATCCTCCCGTGGCCGGCACGATGTCGTCGGTGTGCCTGATGGTCAGGACGGGGACGTCCTCGGGGATACTGATCAATCCCGATGGCGAGCCGAAGGTGACGAGCGCATCCACCGAGTAGTCCCCCGAGGCAGCGAGAACGCTGGCCACCAAGCCACCCTGCGAATACCCGGTTATCACCACCGGTGTTGCCGACGTCACCCCGGCGTCGAGCATTGCTGCCTGCGCCGCTTCGACAGAGGCCGACGGCAGCCCCGCGATCCCGTTAATGTTGCTCGTCATGTCGAATGGTTCGTGTTCCGGTGACACGGAGAAGTCGACAGTGCCCGACAGGTAGACCTCGAAACGGGCGGTGCCGTCCGCCTGGGTGTACCGCTCGATCGTGATCTGCTCACCGTTTCGCCCACCGCCGGGCTCGGGAATGCGCGCAGCTCGATCCGCGACGTTGCGCGGGGGCAGGGCTGCGGCTCCGCCCGTTTTGGTCACCACAACGGGGGTCTCGCGCAAAACCCCCGCCGCCGAGCCAAGCATCGCGACAACGGCGGCGGAGGTCTCAAGTCCCACCACACCGATTCCCTCGTCACCGATAGCTTTCATGACCACGACGGGAACACCAATCGCTGCGCCAACGAAGTCGTCGCTGCCACCGATCGTGGCGCGCAGCAGGGCAACCGTGGTGGGACTGGTGAGGAGTTCTTTGTGCTCGCCCAGCAATCGAAGCAAAAGACGACCCGTCTCCACTGGTGACTTCCCTGTGATCAATCCGCTGACCAACGCGGCACTCAGGAGGTTGCTCACAACGCTGACAGCGGCAAGGGCGACCATCGGGGCAACTGCCCCGAGTGCGTAGCCGACCTTGGCGTGCAATCGCTGCACCAGCTTCTCGATGAAGCCGTCCACCCGCCCATATCCGGCCATCGCCGAATCCAGCGCCCACGACAGGGTCTCAGCCCGCCGTGCCGCCCGCACCAGCGCCGCCAGGCCGCGCGAGGTGACCTCCTCGGCGGTGAAGGCCTCCGGCGGCGCGTTAAGCGCGCGCAGCCGCGTCACGCTGACAACCGCACTGAACTGGCGCACCGCCTCGACCAGCTCGTCGAGCTCGTCCGCCGCAGCACGCAGCCGTTCGGCCTGAACCCGCAGTTGGTCGCTGGCGACAACAACGCTGCCGCCGCCGGAGATGATCAGGTCACCTGGCACGGTGAGCCAAAACGATGAGTGCGCGGGATGTGGCGTGCTGGGCGAGCACGAACTCAGCGGTGGTGCGTCTCAGCTCGTCCCGCAGGTCCTGGAGAGCCCCGTCGAAAGTGCGCCGGGCGAGGCCCTGCCACTGCGTATCGTCGGCTCCGCCCGCCAGCGATGCCGACAATTCGCCGAGCCGGTTGCTTATCGCGGACAATGCAACATCCTGCCGGATCATCACCGCCCGCAGTTCGTAATCCAGTGTTGAAACAGCCATGGAACCACCTCCGTCAGCGACCAGCATCGCCCCGCCAACGGGCCGGGCGGTCCGTTCTCCAGGCGTCTGGGGCAGGACGAAGAAGGATCGTCGTGTGGAGGAGGGGTTTCTGCGCGAGACTAGTCGCATGAGCTTCGACCGCACTCTCGATGAGTCGGCGCTTTTTCGAATCTGTTTTGTGTGCACCGGCAACATCTGCCGCTCCCCGATGGCCGAAGCGGTGTTCAAGAGCCTGATCCGCAAAAACGGCTACACCGACTCGATATCGGTTATGTCGGCGGGTACCGGAGACTGGCACGTCGGCGAGCCGTCGGACAATCGAACGATGACGGCCCTCGATGCTCATGGCCACGATGGCAGCGACCACAGGGCGAAGCAGTTCGATCCCGATTGGTTCGCTAATCTCGATCTCGTTATCGTTTTCGACCGCAGCCAGGAACGCATCCTGCGTGCGTGGGCGAATAACGAACCGGATCGTTCGAAGGTGCAGCTGCTGCTGAGCTTCGATTCCGGCAACGACGGGGTCCTCGAAGTCCAGGACCCCTATTACTCGGATGCGGTTATGTTCGACCGCGTCCTCGGCATGATCGAGAAGGCTTGCAACTCTCTCTTTCGCCAAATCACTCCAGGAATCCGACAGGGAATTGTATGAGTCCATTGCCAGAACAACCCATTAGTCCTCTCGACGGCCGTTACCGCGCCGCCGTGACCGAACTGGGCGAGCACCTGTCGGAGGCTGGCCTTAATCGCGCCCGGGTGCGCGTCGAGGTCGAGTGGCTGCTGTATCTGACCGAGCACGAGTTGTTCGGCTCGCACCGTGTCACCGCTGAGCAGGCCCGCCAGCTGCGTGCCCTCGTCTCCGACTTCGGCCAGGACGAGATCGACGAGCTCGCCCGACTCGAGGCGACTACCCGACACGATGTGAAAGCTGTCGAGTACCTGGTGCGGGGCAAGCTGACCGAGCTGGGCCTGACCGACGTCGCCGAGCTGACCCACTTCGCCTGCACCAGTGAGGACATCAATAACCTGTCCTACGCACTGACGATCAGCGAGGCCGTCCGCGAGATCTGGCTTCCCAAGTTCACCGTTGTGATCAACGCGCTGCGGGAGCGGGCCATCGCCCACCGCGATGTCGCCATGCTTGCCCACACCCACGGCCAGCCCGCCACTCCCACCACCGTCGGCAAGGAATTCGCGGTGTTTGTACACCGACTGGAGCGTCTTGTCAGCCAGGTTGAGGCCACCGAATACCTCGGCAAGTTCAGCGGCGCTACCGGCACCTTCGCGGCACACGTCGCTGCGGACCCCAGCCAGGACTGGCCGGCCATCTCCCGCGAATTTGTGACGTCGCTTGGCCTCGACTGGAACCCGTTGACCACGCAGATCGAGTCCCACGACTGGCAGGCGGAGCTGTACTCGAAGATCAGCCACGCCAACCGGATCCTGCACAACCTGTGTACAGACATCTGGACCTATATCTCCATGGGGTACTTCACCCAGATCCCGCAGGCCGGTGCCACGGGTTCATCCACCATGCCGCACAAGATCAACCCGATCCGATTCGAGAACGCCGAGGCTAACCTCGAGCTGTCGAGCGCACTGCTCGAATCGCTGGCGGCGACCCTTGTCACCTCACGCCTGCAGCGAGACCTGACGGACTCGACCACGCAGCGGAACGTTGGGGTTGCGCTTGGTCACTCCATCCTCGCCCTCGACAACATCACCAGGGGACTCGGCGAGATCGCCATCGGGAAGGACAAGCTTGCTTCCGACCTCGAGGGCAACTGGGAGATCCTCGGCGAGGCCATCCAGACCGTCATCCGGGCCGAAATCACCGCGGGACGCAGTTCCATCAGCGACCCATACGCGATGCTCAAGGAACTGACCCGCGGCAAGCGGATCGGGCAGACCGAACTGGTTGCGTTCATCGACGCGCTCGATATCGGTGACGACGCCAAGGCGAGCCTGCGCGTGCTCACACCCGCCGCGTACGCCGGACTGGCCAGCCAGCTGGTGGACTACCTGGACCGCTGACACCCGGCACCAACGCCGAACGCCTCGGAGCCCGCTTTATGCAGGCTCCGAGGCGTTCGGCGTTAGAGGCTGGTGTTGTCAGTGGTGGGTGGGACGGTCAGGGTGATCCTGCTCATCGAGGTCTGTCCGCTCGGCGTCGTCCGGCTTGGTCGACAGCGCCAGCATGGCAAGGGTCAGCAGCGCGGCGATAAAGGCGATTCCACCGAAAATCGAGCCGAGGCCGATATCGCGGGTGGATGCGAAGACCACAAAACCCACAAACAGCGCCACAATCGCCGACAGGACAATTAGTTCGAGTGGACGCAAGCGTTCCTTGCGGCTAGGGGTGGTCACGATGCAATTCCGTCCTGTGGAGCTGAAGTCACCGGAGATGCGGCCCACTTGAGTGAGAGCCCCCCAATGATGAGGTAAACCGCCACGATGGCACCGTAGGCACCAAGGAGGCCAACAGCGATGATCGAGGAGCTGAGCACACCCGAAACACCGTTCGAGCCGGTGAATTCGTCCCGGAGGTCCGGCGGGATGACCAGCAAGACGACGGCGAACGCGACGGTGAGCGCACCGATGAAAATCCAGTCACGGGAGGCGAAGCTGCGCCCACGGCTTCTGATCCCGGCGTAGAGCTCGAGGAAACCGGTGAGGATGGCCCAGCCGCTCACCAGGAACATGAAAAAGGCCAGGCCCCCACCGGTCATGGCGAACGCGATGACGCCGGCCAGGAGGGAAATTGCACCATGCGCCAGGAAAACCGATCGCTCGACACCGGCCGCCAGAGTGCGGTGGCTGAACAGCGCGACCACAATTCCACTGATCACCGCGAAGATGCCGAAGGCCAGCAAACCCAGCGAGGGAGAGTGGTTCTGGTTGAAGGTGATGAGGATCGCCAACGCCGCGGCGGGTAAAGCGCGGCAGAGCGGGACGAACCAATAGGCGCCGCCGGTTACTGTGTTGTCTCGACTGGCCATAGGTGTCAAGTTTACGCTGCCAAAAGCGTCCAGAACGCCTTGCCCGGTCTCTCACGGCTTCCCGCACCAGACTGACTAGCCGGGACACATCTCCCGCCCGCCCCGATCGCCGGACCACACCCCGGAACCGGCCGACGTGGACCCTGGACGCCGCACCACGGACACTGCACCACGGACGCTGCGTCGCGCCCCGGCGGAGGCGAGCAGAAGCGTTAGCTTCCCGGCGGCAGGTCGACGAAGCGGGAGAAGTGGCCGTGGAACCCGATGACGAGGGTGTCCGTCGGTCCGTTACGGTGCTTGGCGATGATGAGGTCTGCCTCACCCTGTCGGGGGCTGTCCTTCTCGTACGCGCTCTCGCGGTGCAGGAGGATGACCATGTCGGCGTCCTGCTCCAGCGAGCCGGACTCGCGGAGGTCGGAGATCGCCGGCATCTTGTCGGCACGCTGCTCGGGTCCACGGTTCAGCTGGGAGAGCGCGATGACGGGCACCTGCAGCTCCTTCGCCATGAGCTTCAAGGCACGGGAGAACTCGCTGACCTCCTGCTGGCGCGACTCGACGCGCTTGCCGCTGGTCATCAGCTGCAGGTAGTCGATGACGACGAGGCGCAGGCCCACCTTCTGCTTGAGCCGGCGGCACTTCGCCCGGATCTCGACCAGCGTCATATTCGGGCTGTCGTCGATGTAGAGCGGGGCATCCGCGATCCGACCGCGCACACTGGCGAGCGTGCTCCAGTCCTGGGCGTGGATGGTGCCCTTACGCATGGACTGCAGCGGAATGGATGCCTCTGCCGAGAGCAGCCGCATCGCGATCTCACTTCGGCCCATCTCGAGCGAGAAGACGATGGTCGGCATGTCGTGGTGCACAGACGCCGCCCTGGCGATGTCGAGCGCGAGCGTCGACTTACCGATGGCCGGTCGAGCGGCGAGGATGATCAGTTGGCCAGGGTGCAGGCCGTTCGTCAGCGCATCGAGGTCGGCGAACCCGGTGGGGACGCCGATCATCTGGCCGTCACGGCCCGCTGCGGCGTCGATCTCGTCGGTCGCGGCGGTGATGGCCTCGCTGAGCGGAACGTAGTCTTCGCTCTCGACGCCGCCGGTAACGCCGTAGATTTCGGCCTGCGCGTTGTTGACTAGGTCGACGACTTCGCCCTCGCTCGCGTAGCCCATCTGCACGATGCGGGTGCCGGCCTCGACGAGTCGGCGCAGCACGGCCTTCTCGGCGACGATGGATGCGTAGAACCCGGCGTTCGCTGCGGTCGGCACGAGCCCGGTCAGGGTGTGCAGGTATTCGGCCCCGCCCGCGCGCACGATCTCGCCGGTCTTGGTGAGTTCATCCGTCACGGCGATGACGTCGGTCGGCTCGCCGTGCGAATACAACGACAGGATCGCGTCGTAGATGATCTCGTGCTTGGGGATGTAGAAGTCGGTGCCGCGAACAGTCTCGACGACGTCGGCCACAGCGTCTTTGCTGAGCATCATTCCGCCGAGC
>JAODAO010000179.1 GCA_025463465.1 Glaciihabitans sp.
TCCACCGCGACGCGCGCCGTGACCTCTGCCGGCAGCACGGTTTCCTGATACGTGGTTGGCTGTTCCGCGAACCACTCCACGGAGGGCATCGAGACCACCCGCACGCTGACGCCCTCGGCGGCCAACAGGGAGGCTGCGGACACGGCGAGCTGAAGTTCGCTGCCGGTGGCGATGATGGCCAGCTGCCGGCCGTCTCCACTCTGCCAGCGTACGTAGCCGCCTGCGGCGACCCCGGTTGCAACCCCGGCGGAGATTGCGGCCGGGTCATCCGCCGCGTCACCGATCATGGGGAGCACGGGAACGTCCTGGCGGCCGAGAACCAACGCGACCGGCCGGCTGGGGCTGGTGAGGATACGGCGCCACGCGGCGACGACCTCGAGGGAATCGGCCGGGCGCACAACGTCGAGGCCGGGGACGGTGCGCAGTGATGCCACCTGCTCAACGGGCTGGTGGGTGGGCCCGTCCTCGCCAACCGCGACGGAGTCGTGGGTGTATACGTAAACAACACCAAGGCCCATCAGCGCGGCGAGGCGGATGCTGGGGCGCATGTAGTCGCTGAACACCAGGTAGGTCGACCCGAACGGGCGCCACGGGCCCTGCAGGGCGATCCCGTTCAGGATCGCCGCCATGGCGTGTTCGCGGATTCCGAAGCGGATGAACTCGCCGCCGGGCTGTGCGGCGGAGAAACGATCGCCGTCGACCTCGACGGACGTGGAGCCGGCCAGGTCGGCTGAGCCTCCCCAGAGTGGCGCTGAGCCCTGCAGCGCACGCAGGACGGCTCCATTGGTTTTGCGGGTGGCGATCTGGTCGCCCTCCGCGCCAACGGGCACGGAATCTAGTGTCGAAGCATCCACCTCGCCCGCCCTGAGCGCGCTCCAGCGCGCTGCGGCGCCGGGGTTCTGCGACGACCACTCGGCGAGCTCGCGGTTCCAGGCCGCGGTAAGGCCTGTGCCGCGGTCGATGGCGCCTCTCGTGAATTCGAGTGTCTCGGCGGTGACGAGGTCGGCAAGGGGAGCGTCGGGCGCGAAGCCGAGGGTGGTCTTGACCGCGGCGAGTTCCGCAGCACCGAAACCACCGGAGTGGGCGGCGGACGTTCCACCAAATTTCACGGATGGGGCTCCGATGACCGTCCGCAGCGCCACGAGGGTCGGGGCCCCGGTGTGCTCACGCGCCGCTCGGAGGGTTGTTTCAATTGCGTCGAGGTCGTTGGGGTCGGTGACCTCAAGCACCCGCCAGCCATACGCCCGGTAACGAGCCCTGACGTCCTCGGAGAATGTCTCGTCTGTTCCGCTGTCGATGGTGATGCGGTTGTCGTCCCAGAGCAGCACCAGGTTGTCGAGGCCGAGGGTGCCGGCAAGGCTCGATGCTTCCCCCGACACACCCTCCTGCAGGCAGCCATCACCGGCCATCACCCAGATGGTGTTGTCCAGCAGTGTTGTGCCCGGCGTGTAGACGGCCTTTTCATGCAGTGCAGCTATCGCCATCCCCACGGCGGAGGCGACGCCCTGGCCGAGGGGCCCCGTGCTCATCTCGACACCGATGGTGTGGTGTACCTCGGGGTGGCCAGGCGTGAGGGAACCGAGTTTGCGGCTGGCGGCGAGGTCGTCGAGGGTGAGCCCGTAACCGGTGAGGAACAGCTGTGTGTAGAGCAGGAGGCTGGCGTGGCCGGCCGAGAGCACAAAACGGTCCCGACCCACCCAGTCCGGCTCGGTCGGGGAGTGGCGTAGAACACGCGAGAAAAGCACGTGGCTCACCGGCGCCAGCGCCATCGCGGTGCCACCGTGCCCATGGCCCTTCGCCTCAACGATATGAGCCGGAATTGCCTGGGCACTCGCCACGGCACGAAAATCACGGTCGCTTTCACGGTCGGTCGTTGACGGTGAATTGATAACGTCGATAGCCATGGGGGCAACTTTGGTATACAAATGTACTTAAGTCAATCACAGCGGTGGTGGCCCCGACCCGGGTGCCCGCGCCAAAAGAAAAGCGAGACATCAATGGCGCACACACTGTCGACAGGGTCAGGGGTGGCGCTCGGCCTCATCCGCTCGGGTCAGGCCAACACCAGGAGCGACCTGATTGAGCAACTCGGCTGGTCGCGGATCACCCTCGCCAGACGCCTTGACGAACTCCTCGTCTCCGGGCTGGTGATGAGTGTTGGCCAGCAGGACTCCCGCGGGGGACGGCCACCGGAAGACTTCGCGGTGAACCCGGCGGCCGGGCTACTGCTCGCCGTCGACATCGGCGGATCCCACACCCGGCTGGCCATCACCGACCTGGTCTCCACCATCCTCAGCGAGGATGAGGCCGACATCGGGTTGAGCGAGGGCCCGCAGGAAATCTTCGACTGGGCCGGCCAGGTGTTCGACTTTATGCTCGAACGCCTCGGTAAAACGCCGGGCGATGTTGTGGGCATCGGGGTCGGTGTGCCCGGACCGGTCGACTCCGTCACGGGGCGGCTGGCCTCCCCGCAGGTCGACCCGCAATGGGACGGCGTGCTCGTGCAGGACTATTTCGCCAAACGCTACGACCATGCGGTCTTCGCCGTTGACCGTGATGTGAACATCGCTGCGCTCGCAGAGGCCCGCCGCGGTTGGAGCGAATACCACGATGTCGCCGTCCTCAAGGCGGGAATCGGGGTCGGTTTGGCCTTTGTGCTTGGAGGGGCGATCTACCGCGGTACGCGCGGCGGGGCCGGCGACCTGAGTAGGGCACGCCTCGATGGTGGGCCGCTTGAGCGCCTCGAGACGGTGGCCAGCGGTGCTGTCATCCGCCAGGAACTCCTCCGTCGGGGCTACAAGGTGCGCACCAGTGCGGACATTGTGAATCTCGCCAGGACGGGGGATGTCGAGGTGAGGCGACTCATCGCGGACACCGGCACCGTTATCGGACAGACCCTCGCTGACGTGGCCAACCTGCTCAATCCCGAAGCCATCGTTGTGGGCGGAACCCTCGCCCAGGCCGGCGAGATCTTCCTCGGTTCCATCAGGACCGCCATCTTCGCCGGCGCACGAGACTTCGCCACACAGGGACTCGTGGTTGAGGCGTCCCGCCTCGGCGCTGCCGCCGGGGTGACCGGAGCGTCGCTCATCGCCCAGGACGCCCTGTTCGAACCTGACCGCATCAGCCGCCTGACGCGGGGAGGGGCGACGGGTGTCAACCTCCGTGCCAAGGGCAACTGATCGTCTCGCCGGGGCGCTGCCGCCACGAGATTACGAGGCGGACCACTCGGGAAAGTGACTTTAGTCCATTTGTAGACAAAAGAGTGTTTAGACTTGTACAGTCAACCCAGCCGCAGCGCAACCCGCTGCACGCATGGTCCCGTCGTATAAAGGAGCACCACCCGTGGCAATGAACCTCGCCGAAGCGCTGTCGTCGATAACGACACATGCCTCCGCAAGCGACTGGCGTGCGGCGATCCGCCTAGCCGGGGACGGCCTGGTAGCAGGTGGGGCGACAACTGACGAGTACACCAACGAGATGATCGCGGCGGTGGAAAAACACGGCCCGTACATCGTTATCGCCCCGGGTATCGCCCTCGCCCACTCGCGACCCTCGCCGGCGGTACTGAAGGGGGGCCTCAGCTGGGTCAGCCTCGCCTCGCCCGTTGAATTCGGCCACTCCTCCAACGACCCGGTGAACCTGGTGATCGGGCTTGCCGCCATCGACCACGACAGCCACATCCAGGTGATGAGCGCGCTCGCCGGAGTGCTGTCAGACAGCGACGCGATGGCCCGCCTTCTCGCCGCCTCCAGCGCCGACGAGGTTCGCGACGAGCTCACCAGCCTCGCCGCCCAGGCTGCATAACGCGTCCTCTTCAATTCGAAACACCGCATCATCCCCCTGCATCACCTCGCCGTACCACCCCAATTGAAAGGCACCACCATGAAGATCGTCGCCGTCTGTGGAATGGG
>JAODAO010000185.1 GCA_025463465.1 Glaciihabitans sp.
GTGCGCTGGTTAGCCGGGCTGTGTGCGTGGGCGGGTCGTTACGACCGGCGGACCACCAGCAGGTCGCGCAGCATGTCGAGGGCACCCTGGCTGGCGAAGCTCTGATAGCTGCCACCCCGCGCAAGGCGAAGGATCGCGATGGCGCGCGCCGGGCGGGACACCGGCAGGGTTGCCCGTGCACGTTCGAACGCGGCTTTGTTTTTGGCTGATTCCCTGAAGAGCGCCGGCACCCGGGGCAGGGCCGTGAGTCGCTCGGCCAGGATCGTGGACCGACGGGCGAGGGCCTCGTTTCGGTCCGGGGAGGTACGCAGCATCCGCTCGAGCTTGTATTTCAGGGTGGGCTGCGCGACGCCGATCTGGTTGGAACCGTGCTGGCGGTAGTCGATGACCTGCTCGGTTGAGACATCCACCCGGCCCACGATGGAGGCGATGATGGCAAGCCATTCGTCGTGCACCCACTCGTTCGGCAGGGGTTCGGCGGCGGCGAGCAGGCTGCGGCGTAGCGCGACGGTGGCACCGGTGGCGAGGTTGCGACGCAGGTAACGTTCGAAACCGTGGCCGGAGTTGATGGCCGCGATGTCGGCGGCGGTGACCCCGAGGGATTCGAACAGGGTACGCCCGATCGGGGTGCCAGCGGCGTCGACCAGGCGGGCGTCGGCATGTTGCAGGAGAAGGTCGGGATTTGCGGTGAACGCGGCGCTGACGGCCGCGAGACGGCTCGGCTGCCAGCGGTCGTCCTGGTCGCTGAGCACAATCAGCTCGCCCGTGCAGGCGGCGATGGCGCGGGCGAAGTTCGCGGTCACACCGTGGGTGGGCGCGTCGGTGAGCACCGTGACCGTGATGCCGGTGGATGTCGCGGTGTCCGCCCATTCGCGCACGATGGCCATGGTGGCGTCGGTAGACCCGTCGTCGGAGATCACGACCTGGCTGGGCCGGAGGGTGCCGTCAAGGATGCTCGCCAGCTGTTCGGCCAGGTATCGCTCGCCGTTGTAGGTGCACAGTGCCACCGAAATGCTGGACTTCGAGATGCCGGCGCCCGGAACGCTGGTCGCTACCGGGTTCACCGGATCGGCTGACGAGGAGTGTGAAGCCATTGGCTGGCTCAGTTGCGCTTGAGGCCTACCGAGAGGACACCGAGGAACGCTCCGGCCATGACCGTCTGCGCACCGAGGATCATCAGCAGGGCTGCGGGGTTGGCAATGCGCAGCACGGCGCTGGCCTCGAGCGGACCGAAGCCGACCTGGCCCCAGCTGACCAGCTGGATGATCGCGATCACCAGGCCAACGGCGAACACGCCGACGCCGACGAGGGCAGCACTTTCCAGACTGAGTCGCTTCTCGAGCAGCTCGAAGTTTCTGCTGCGCGGAATGCGAAAGCCTTCGTGTTGCGCATAAATCTTGGTCAGGACGGCGAACACCACCGCCTGGTACCCCACCACGGTCAGCGCGCTGAGGTAGATCTGGCTCATCACGTCGAGGCCAACGCCGCCGACGACGAGGGGGCCGAAGGCCAGGAAGATGGTGCCGAGCAGGCCAACCACAAAGGCAATGCTGCCGGGGATAAGGAAGAGCCAGCGCGGGCTGAAGATGAGCAGGAAGCGCAGGTGGCGCCATCCGTCACGCCAGCTGCGGAGGTGCGGCGGGCGCGAGCGGCCATCCTTTTTCAGGGTGGTGGGAACTTCGCTGACCCTCAGACCACCAAGGGTCGACTTAACGACCATCTCGCTGGCGAATTCCATACCGGTGGTCTGCAGGTGCAGCTCCTGCATGGAGCGGCGGTTGAAGCCGCGCAGGCCACAGTGGAAGTCCTTGATGTCGCTTTTGAAGAGCATCCGGCCGATGGTCGACAGCACGGGGTTGCCAAGGTATTTGTGCAGCGGGGGCATGGCGCCCGGTTCGATGCCACCGCGGAAACGGTTACCCATAACCAGCTCGTCGCCGGCGCGGAGACGCTCGACGAAGCCGTCCAGGTTCTCGAAGTCGTAGCTGTCGTCGGCGTCGCCCATGATCACGTAGGTGCCGAGGGCGGCGTCGATGCCACCGATTAGCGCGCTGCCGTAACCTTTTTCTGCGATCGCCACAACACGGGCCCCGTGGGCCACGGCGATCTCCTGCGAACCGTCGGTGCTGCCGTTATCGGCAATGAGCACCTCACCAACAACCCCGGAACGCGCCAGGTATCCGATCGCCTTGTCGATGCAGACGGCGAGGGTTTCCGCCTCGTTGAGGCAGGGCATCACGATGGTCAGTTCAATGCTGTCGGTGCGGGAACTGTTGGTACTGGAAATGGAGGTCACGGTTTCCTAAGCGGCTCGGGCATGCAACGCGCCATACTACCGCAGCACCGCTGCCCGCCGGGGGAAGGACCGTTCGCTTGCGTTTCCAGCCGGTTGGACCGGCGGGCTCTCCCCCCGAGGATGCGATTCAGCCGATGCGGGTCGGCCGAGAGAACCCAGGCGACCTCGGCTAGGCGACGCGGCCGAGTGACGCGGGTCCTGCGCTGCGGTCGAGCGGCGCAGGTCAGGCGACGCGGTCGAGCGACGCAGGACAGGCGGCGCGGGTCGGGCGGCGTGGGTCAGGCGACGCAGGTCAGGCGACGCGGGAGGCCGGGGTTGCGCGCGGCTGGTGGGTGCGCGGGGTGGACGTCACGGCGATGGCGACGGTGATAACGAGGGCGATCGTGTATCCGGCGAGGACTCCGCTTGAGCCGGCGAGGGGGATGGCCCAGCCGGCAAGCATCCCCCCGAACATCACGCCGAGGCCAACAACCAATCCAACGAGCGACGCCATGGTGGCCTTCGACGTTTCTCCCGTGGTGATCAGGTAGGCGTTGGCGACGAGGGTGATTGAGAAAGCGAACACGGCGGCCAGCAGGATCTGCATGGTGAGCGTCGCGCCGGAGTAAGCGTCGCCGTAGATGATGGCGAGCACGAAGTTGCTGATGAGCGCCACGATGGCGAATGGGATGGCGAGCAGCCCGGTCATCACGGCGAGGGTTTTGATGAAC
>JAODAO010000186.1 GCA_025463465.1 Glaciihabitans sp.
ATCGGTGTGATCGGTTTTGTTGTCGTCGCCCCCTTCAGCCGCATCGCCCTCGAATTCGGCGCACCGGAGCTGTTCCTCGTCTCGCTGCTCGGGATGGCGCTGATCACCAGCTTCGCGGGATCGAACCCGGCGAAGGCCCTGCTCAGTGTCGCCGTTGGGCTCTTCGTGGCCACGATCGGCATCGACCCGGGAGTCGGCACCACACGCTTCACCTTCGGGATGCCCGAACTGTTCGACGGCATCGGCCTGGTGGCCGTGGTGATGGGGGTCTTCGGGCTCAGCGAGATCCTGATCCAGGCCCAGAAGGGCCCCGGGGGCGTGCCCCGCCCCCTCAAGGTCGACCGACTGATGCCCACCAAGGACGAATTCCGGCGCTCCTTTTTCCCCTTCCTGCGCGGCTCGGTCATCGGCTTTTTTATGGGCCTACTTCCCGGCTCCCCCGGGGCCGCCACCTCGCTGGCGTCCTACGCCGCCGAGAAGAAGATTTCCAAGCGAAGCGGTGAGTTCGGGAAGGGTGCTGTTGAGGGTGTCGCGGGGCCGGAGGCCGCCAACAATGCCCTCGCCGTCTCCTCAATGATCCCGCTGTTCACCCTCGGTATCCCCACCTCAGCCACGGTCGCCATTATCGCTGGCGCGTTCACTATCAACGGGCTGATTCCCGGTCCGCTGCTGTTCCGGGACAATCCCGACGTCGCCTGGGCGATCATCGCCAGCTTCCTCGTCGGCAACCTCATCCTGCTGATCCTCAACGTGCCGCTGGCCCGGGTCTGGATTGCCGTGCTGCGCATCCCGTTCCCCTACCTGATGGCGGCGATCCTCGCGTTTATGTTCCTCGGCACGTACTCGATCAACGGCAGCGCGTTCGACATCCTCGTGATGATCGGCGCCGGTCTGGTCGGCTACCTGTTCACCCTCCTCAAAATCCCGCTCACCCCGCTGGTGCTCGCGCTGATCCTCGGCCCGCTGCTCGAGGACAACTTCCAGCGATCCCTCGCCCTGTCGCGCGGTGACTACTCGATTTTCGTCTCCGGACCCATCGCCCCCGTCCTCGTCGGAGCCTGCGTCCTCGCGGTTGTCTTCGGTGCGATCCGCCCGCTGATCGCCGCAACCATCACCAAGAAGCAGTCCGCCCGTATCGCACCAAAGGAGCTCGCGAAATGAATAAGACCTACCTGATCGGTGCCGCCGCGGCATCCGTCGCCCTCATCCTCAGCGGATGCAGCGCCTCGGCCAGCGCCGGAGGCGGCGCCTCGGCCAGCTTCCCCGAGGCCGGTTCGACCATCGAGTGGATTGTGCCGTCCGCGGCCGGGGCAGGTAACGACATCCTGGCGCGGATCGTGGCCCCGGTGATGCAGGAGGAACTCGGCGCGAACGTGAAGGTGGTGAACAAGGAGGGCGGCAGCCAGATCGTAGGCCTCAACTACCTCGCCAACGCCAAACCAGACGGTCTCACCATCGGCGCCACCAACGTGCCCTCCATCATCGGGCGTTACCTCGACCCGACCAAAAATGCGGGATTCGACCGCGACAGCTTCATCCCCGTCGGCGCCTTCGCCACCAACGCGGTGGTCATCGGTGTCGCAAAGGACAGCCCGTACACGTCGGTCGAGGATCTCTTCGAGGCCGTCGAGAAAAAGCCGGGCGAGATCACCGCTGCCACCGACTCCCGGGCCGGCGATGACCACGTCAACCTGCGCATCCTCGAGGACGAACTCGATCTCGACTTCAACATCGTCCACTACAACAGCGGCGCCGACAAAGTCTCGGCTGTGCTGGCAAGCGAGGTGGACTTCGCCCTCGGTGGGGTCTCGAGCTTCTACGGCCAGTACCTGTCCGGCGACATCCGCCTGCTCGCCATCGTCTCGGAAGAGGAAAGTTCCTTCGTTCCCGACGTGCCCACCCTGGCCAGCGCCGGCTACGAGGTGGATCCGATGAACAGCAACTTCGTTGTCTCGGTTCCCGCCGAGACGCCCGCTGACACCGTCGCCGCGCTGGAAGCGGCCCTCGAAACCGCAGCGGAGTCACCCGACGTGATCGACAAACTCGAGGGGGCAGCAACCGAACCCAAGTGGCTGTCGGGCGCCGAGGTCGCCACTCTCTGGGACGAGCGCGAATCAGCGATCAAGCCCATCATCGACGAACTTCTCATCCAGAACTGAAAGGCCAGGGTCATGACCGTAACGCTGCCCAGCACCCTCATCGACCGGTACAGCCGGGTCCCCGCCGCCAACGTGGGTGACGCCCAGGAGAGATTCGGGGTGGCCACCGGTATCCACGCGGTGTGGGCGGGGGCCCGCCTGGCCGGCCCCGCCTTCACCGTGTGGACGCGAGCCGGCGACAACCTCTACCTGCACAAGGCCCTCGATGCCGCCCAGCCCGGCGACGTGATTGTGGTCAACGGAAGCGGCGACGAAAGCCGCGCGCTGATCGGCGACCTGATCGGCATTCGCGCGAAGGCGCTCGGCATCGCCGGGTTTGTCATCGACGGCGCCGTTCGCGACGCCGACGAACTCGGCAGCCTGGGACTGCCCGTTTTCGCTCGCGGGGTGACACCGGCAGGTCCTTACAAATTTGGGCCGGGGCGCCTGCAGCAGCCCGTGGCGATCGGCGGAATCGTGGTGGCCCCCGGCGACATCGTGGTCGCGGACGCCGACGGTGTTGTTATCGTGCGGCAGGAGGACGCAGAGGCCGTGCTCGAAGCGGCGGAGCTGATCGAGCGCCGTGAGGGTGAAAAACGGGTCGCATACGCGGCGGGGATCAAGCCAAACTCCTAGCCCCGGACCACACCGCCCCGGGTCCCACCGCCCTGGATCATGCTGGGCGCCGTGTTGCAGCGACTACAGCAGCCCGGCGTCCCGTACCAGCATCGCCAGTTGCACCCGGTTGGTGCTGTTGATCTTCTGGAAGATGCGGGTGACCGTTGCCTTGACCGTCGCGACGCTCATAAACAGGCCGTCACCGATCTCGGCGTTGGTCAGCCCGCGGGCGATCTCGACGGCGACCTCCCGCTCCCGCTCGGTGAGGCTGGCGAGCAGGGCGGCCGCCGCGGGGTCGACGGGGGATGTTGTGATGCTGGTGGTCGCCGTGCTGATTAGGCGCCGGGTGATGGCGGGCGACAGCATCGGCTCCCCCGCCGCGACGGCGTGGATGGCCGAGATCAGCCGGTCAGGCGAGGTGTCCTTGAGCAGGAACCCGGCGGCGCCGGCGCGCAGCGCCCGCATCACCAGCTCGTCGGCTTCGAAGGTGGTCAGCACGATGATTGCGAGGGAATCGGCGTAGTCGCCGGCCATCAGCCGTTCGGTCGTGAGGAGCCCGTCCTGAACCGGCATGCGGATGTCCATCAACATAACATCCACCTCGCCGGCGAGCCTTTCGGCCTCGGCACCGTTGCCGGCCTCACCCACGATTTGGATGTCCTTCTCGCCGCCGAGGATCAGGCGCAGCCCCATCCGCACCAGCGCGTCGTCGTCGACGATAGCCAGCCGGATCACGAGGTCGCCTCCCACGGCAGCGACGCGTCGAGCACAAACTGCCCGCCGCTTGAGGTGGTGCTGAGGGTGCCGCCCACCATGGTGACCCGTTCGGCCAGACCGATCAAACCAAGACCTCCGATGTGCCCGGTGGGCGGGCGACGTGTTTCCGTGTTGCTGATGCTCAGGCGCAATTGTTCGCCGGGACGCCCGCTGACCCGGATGTGGGTGATCGCCCCCGGCGCGTGTTTGCGGGCGTTGGTGAGGGCCTCCTGCACGATCCGATACGCGTGCCGGCCGACCTGCGCCGGGACCGCAGCTTCGGCATCCACCTCGGCGGTGATCTGAACGCCCTGGCCGGCCGCGCGCACCTCGGCCAGCAGGACGGGCAGCTGCTCCCAGGACGGCTGCGGGGGTGCGGTCACCTCGTCGTCGCGCAGGCTGCCGAGGGTGGCGCGCAGTTCGGTGAGGGACTGCTGCGCACTCTCGTGGATGACGGTGGCCGCTAACCGCACCTCGTCGGGGCTGAGGTCGGTGCGGTGGGCGAGCGCCGCGGCGTGCAGGGAGAGCAGCGAGATGCGGTGGGCGAGCACGTCGTGCATTTCGCGTGCGATCGTCGCCCGCTCGTTCAGGCGAACCTGCTCGAGCTCGGCTCGCCGGTGGCGTTGCTCCTCGGCGCGGCGCTTGGTGCGTTCGTTCTCGAGGTCGACCCGGCTGCGCAGGTAGAGGCCCGCCGCCGTCAGCGCGACCAGCGACAGGGTGTTGGCAGTCACGGCCAACAGGAGTTGCTGGCTGATCCCATCCTCAGCGGAATAGATGGCGCCGGCCACCCAGATCAGCGCGGCGACGACCAGGATTCGTTTACGCGGGCGACGCTTCACCAGCGAAACGTAGGCGACATACGCCGGCCCGATCGCCGTGGTCGACAGCACCGTGACCACCGCGGTGATCACCGCGACGGTGAAGGGTGCGCGATGGCGCCAACGCAGCAGCACAAGGGCCGAGACACCGATGGCAAGATCCCCGGCAGCCCACCAGCGACGGTCGGGCCCGTTCCAGGCGATCCACCCGAGCACAACACCGAAGAACGCCATCACGACCAGGGCGCAGGCGTAGGGGACCGCGCGCATCCACCTCGGTTCGTCCATCGTCCGAGCTTATGGGCAGCGCTCGTCGGCGCCCAGCGACCTCGGTCTAGCGCCGCATCGACCTTGGTCGAGACCTGCCCCCGTACGCACCACCCGAGGTGGGGGATGTTTCACCCCCGGGTCGATGTGCCAACCGTGGGGACCCGGTCGACTGGGTTCATGATCAATTTCAGCGGAATAACAAAGCGTTACCGGGGCGGCACCGCCCTGAACGGTGTGAGCTTCACGGTGCCGGCTGGCACCGTGACCGGTTTCCTCGGCCCCAACGGCGCCGGCAAAACCACGGCGATGCGCATCCTGCTCGGCCACGCCCGCCCCACCGCCGGCACCGCGACGGTGCGCGGTGCCAACTACGTTGACCTGAACAATCCCGGCTGCCAGGTCGGCAGCCTGCTCGACGCCGGCGCCGTGCACCCGGGACGCACCGGGCGGGAGACCCTGCGCATCGCGGCCATGATGATGGGAGTGCCCACCACCACGGTTTCCGAGGTACTGCAGAAGGTCGGCCTGACCGAGAAGGAGGGACGGGCCCGCGTGCGCGGCTATTCGCTGGGAATGCGCCAGCGCCTCGGCATCGCCCAGGCCCTGCTCGGCGACCCCCGGGTGCTTGTCCTTGACGAGCCGGCCAACGGGCTCGACCCGCAGGGCATCTCCTGGCTGCGCACCCTGCTGCGCTCCTTCGCCGACAACGGCGGCGCTGTGCTGCTCAGCTCGCATCAGCTGCACGAGGTCGAGCAGGTTGCCGACAACATCGTTCTGATCGGCAACGGCGAGGTCCTCGCCGCCGGCAGCACCATCGAACTCTCCGCCGGTGCCGGCCTTGAAACGCTCTACTTCCAACTGACCACCCCCACCGATCGGAGCACAGCATGACCTCCCCCAGCACCCCGGCAATACGCTCGTCCAGCCCGACATCCCCCGCCTCGGCATCCCCCACGCCAACACCCGCCGGACAGAACCCGGGCATTCCTTTCGGTCGCCTCGTGATGGTGGAGACCCGTAAGTTCTTCGACACCCGCGTTGGGCAGGTTCTCACCGCCATCACCATCGTGTTCACGATCGCGATCATGGCCGCCTACGCCTACTTCGGCGATGCCGGCCTGCAGGGCACCATCACGATTTCCGGCGCGGTCCTGTCGATCATGCTGCCCGCGATGGGTATCCTCGCTGTCACCGCGGAGTGGAGCCACAACACGGCCACCACCACCTTCTCCCTCGAGCCTCGCCGGATCAGGGTTGTTGTGGCGAAGCTGTTCCCGCCGGTGATCACCACCGTTGCCACCTGCGCGATCATCGTGGCGGTCGCGTTCCCGGTCACGGCGTTGGCGGCGTCCCTCACCGGCACACCCGCCAACTGGAACCTCGATGCGGCAGCGGTCGCAGGGTGGTGCCTGGTGAATGTGATTATGGTCCTGAGCGGGGTGGCGCTCGGAACACTGTTGCTGAACGCACCCGCCGCGATTCTCGTTGTTGTGGGTGGCACCGTGGTGTGGTCCCTCATCGCCGCCACCAGCGAAGCGGGTGCCACCATCTCCTCCTGGGCCAACCTGTCACAGACGACCGCACCACTGGTGGATGCCACAGTTACCTTCGATGACCTGGCTAGGATCGCCGTGTCCATCGCGGTGTGGGTTGGGCTGCCGTTTGTGCTCGGCGCCGTTCGTATCGTCCGCCGCGAGCTGCGCTGACTAGTTACCCGCGGCGAGCGCGCCCACCCCGCTGAGCAGCGCCCCGAGCGCGACGGCGTAGTGGGCGTCGCTGCCGTAGTGGCCGAGCTCATCGGCGACAGCGAGGGTACGGGGAAAACGTTCGGCCGGCAGCGCCGCGAGCGCCGCGGTGAGCCTCTCCTCCGGTTCTCCGGCGTCGCGGGTCGCATCGCGGGCGGCGCTGAAGGCGAACCAGCCGTAGTTGAGCCCCAGGATGCCACTGAATGCTGCGACCGAGTCCGCCCCCGTGATTCCCCCACGCGCCAGGATGTCGAAGGCCGCCTCTCCGATGATGGTGCCGTTGATTCCCGGGTTGGAGTGGGTGAACAGCGGAACAATCGCCCATGGGTGGTCGGCCAGCACGGCGCGGTGCGCCTTCGCGAAGGCGGTGAGGTCGGCCAACCAGTCGTCGCTGGCCTCGGCGAGTGTGATCCGCCTAAGCACGCGATCGAGCATCGCGTCGATTAGTTCGTCCTTGGTGGAGAAGTAGCGGTAGAGGGCCATGGGGGAGGCGCCCATCTTGGTCGCCACGGCCCGCATGGTCAACGCGTCGTAGCCGTCGCGCGCCACGTGCTCGGCGGCGGCCAGGATCTCGTCAGCCGTGACCGAGCTGCGTCCACGTCGCACCCGCTGCTGGTCCTGTGGAATTTCTGCTGGCATGGCTTGACTCCCGCTTAGTGTACGGCGTACTTTATCTATCACGTACACCGTACACTAACCCGCTTGGAGCAGTGACAATGACTACGACACACCCAGCTTCACCCACCCCCTCCGCACCGAGGCGGCTGACCGGCCTGCTGTTTCTTCTCGGAACACTTGCCTTCGGCACGGCCGCATCCATCCTGTCCGCCACCTTCGACTGGCCGGACATCCTGCGCGAGGACGCCGCCGTTGTCCTGCCCGCGTTCACCGCCGGCGGCAGCACCCTCGCCTGGACCTGGTTCGCCACGGCCTGGGCGTACTCGATCCTCCTGGTACCGATCCTGCTGTTACCCCGCGTCCTCGGGCGCAGCGGCAACCCCGCCCTGCACGTGGCCACCATCGTCGGCGCCGGCTCCGTCGTGTTCTCGCTGATCGGCTTCCTGCGCTGGTTTTTTGTTGTTCCCGCCCTCGCCCGCGCCTACGAAACGGGGGATGCAGCCACCCGGGCAGCGACGGAAGCCGCCTGGCTCGCCCAACACCAGTTCGGCGGCGCCCTGCTCGGCGAACACCTCGGCCAACTCGGCGCCATCGCCTGGTCGGCCACCCTCGCCGTTATCATCCTCAGGACCGGCGCCCTCCCCCGCTGGCTGGGATGGACCGGGCTGGCCAGCAGCTTCATTTACCTACTGAACCAGGGGGATGTTGTGGCCACCGCCATCCCCGATTTCCCGGTGCTCGACATCGCGGGGCTGCTCGGCAGCACCTCCTGGGGCCTGTGGATTGCCGCCCTTGGGATAACGCTTATCCTCCGCCGAGTACGGCAACCCGATCAGCGGGCAGCCGTCGGCACCAATACCGACATCGGCACCACCCGCGTCCCGAGCCCGGCAGGAGCCCGATCATGAACACCACA
>JAODAO010000189.1 GCA_025463465.1 Glaciihabitans sp.
GATGTCTTCTACGAAGCCCTGTTAGAGCTGATCGCCCGGCTTCCGTGACCACGGTCACTCCGCTGCCTCCCCTGAACAGTCCACTTCGGTGCCCTGGACGGTGTGCACATCGATGGTGACGTTGACATAACGCTCCCCGTTGGCCGCCGGTCTCTGCACAACGAGGAGATGATGGTGGCCAGGCCGGGCGTATTAGTCCGACGGCTTGTAGCAATGGAAGGTCACCGGCCAGGGGTACGCTTCGAGCTGGCCACCGTGAACTCTGGCCACCGTGAACACAGAAGGACCCCCGTATGAACGACATCCACCGCACCGCCGCCCGCCCCTTCCACTTCGAGACCGTGCGCTGGGACGACGCTCGCGCAACGGAGCTGCGTCGGGTGATGGACGTAGAGGTCAGCGCCCGTTACGCCGCCCGGATGCCCACCGACGTGTCGCCGGAGGTGATCGCAGTGCTCGCCGTGCACCCCGAGGACGTGGCTGCCACCGTCCTGGTGATTGACGAGGACGGGACCCCCATCGGGCACGCGGTGCTGCGGATGCTGCGCGGCGAGTGGGAGGTCAAGCGGGTGGTGGTGGCCGATGGCCAGCGCGGCCGCGGCGTCGGCCGGGCACTGATGGCAGAGCTTGAACGCATCGCCCGGGAGGCGGGAGCGGCGCGCCTCATCCTGCAGACCGGCGACCTGCAGCCCGACGCCGTCGCCCTCTATACGCGCATCGGTTACACCCCGATTCCCATCTATGAGCCCTACGTCACCGCCATTCCGTTTTCGCTCTGCTTCGAAAAGGTCCTGCGCTGAGCCGTCCGGCGCGTCGGCCGTGAGGAAATCGCCCTTTTCGGAATCGAACACAATACGTTGACCAGCGTGGGGGATGCTGCGACTGTCGTTTTATGACGGGAACGGTGCGGCGCCTCCAACTGTCACGCCGCCTCACCCGCGTCGTCGATGTGCTGCGGTCGCGCGTTGGTGAGCGCCCGCCAACACCCGGCCCGGACTTCCTCTCAGCTGCAGCGGGCCGCCGGCACAACATCGTCCTGCGTCGGTTGCGGCCGGCGGAGCGGCGCATCGTCACGGTGATGCTGGACCGTGCCGGGCACCATCCCGCCATTCCGGAGCGGCTCGACCGCGCGTGGGTGTACGAACTGGACGACGGCGGGATGGGCAGCTTACGATTTGTCCGTCCTGATGGCGCCCCCGGTCTCGGCCGCTACATTGGGCCGGCCGATTTCGTCGACGCCGACGGGGTGACCGTGTTCGTGTGGCTGAACTTCGACAAACGTGGTGACCTGTTCGAACTGGACGTCTGGAAGACCGACTACCAGCCCCTCGTCACCTTCCCCAAAAGCTTCCGCTGAGGGTGCCAATACCCTGACACGGCCGACATGCCGCCCGCTTTGGTTAGGCCAGCAGCGCAGCTGCCGCGGTGGATGTGTCGGTGACGGTGGCGATATTGGTCAGGGCGAAGCTGACGGCGGCGTGCTGCCATTCGGCGCCGAGGCTCGACGTGGCGTCGCTGACGATCGAAACCGTGTATCCGTGGTCGGCTGCGTCGCGGACCGTGTGCTCGACCGCCATGTTGGTCCAGGCGCCGACCACCACCAGGTTCTGGACGCCGAGGTTGCGCAGCATGATGTCAATACCGGTGCCGTTGAAAACGCTCATCCGGGTGCGGTCCAGTACCGTCTCGCCGGCCAGTGGTGTGAGCTCATCAACGATTTGCGCTCCCCAGCTGCCGATCGTGAAGGTGTCGGGAGCCAGCATCCGAAAGATCGGGGCGTTTCCGCCGCTGAGCCCCGGCTGTGGGTAAACGACGATGCGGCTGAAGAAGACGGGGATGCCGTTCGACCTGGCCGCCTCGACGAGGGTGGCGACGTGCGCGACCACGTTCTGGGCGACCGCGTGGTCGGCGGCGCCGGTGCCCGCGTAGGCGCCGTCCGCGTGGACCGTGTCGTTTTGCATGTCGATCACGAGGATCGCGGTTGCTGGGGATGAGGGGTTGAGGGGAGTCATGGTGTTCTTTCGTGTGAGTCCGGCAGGCGGTGGTCTACCCGGGGGTGAATCGATATGGCAAACTATCTTTGTCGGAAGTATATTCCGCGGAATATAAAGCTCCCATAACCGATTGAACAGACCATGACCGCGATAACCGCCCACACGCTGATACGTTCGCTGATCGCCGCCTACATCGACGGGGCGCAGAGCGTTCTTGTCGCGGGTGGATGGATGCGCCCAGCGATACCGATCACCCAGGGCACCGAGGAAGGCTGAAAATGGCGATTCGCTACACCGAGGTATTCACCGAACTCGTTCGCGCGCAGATTGAACTGTGGAACGACCTCGATAGTTTCCTGGAGTCGACGGTGGGGGTAAACCTCGCTCAATACCAGGCGCTAGCTGCCATCCGAGCGATCTCCGGGCCGTCCAGGGTGCAGGACATCTCGCAGGAAATGTTGATAACCGTTGGGGCTGCGAGCAAGGTCGTCGACCGGCTCGAGCGCGACGGATTCGCCGTGCGTTCGGCCAACCCGAGCGACCGGAGGTCGTCGATCGTGTCACTCAGTGACGAGGGGCTGCGTGCGCTCAGCGCCGCCGACGAGGCGGCGGAGGCGCACCTGGAACAGGCAATCGGCGGAGCGCTGCCGGGGGATGCTGCCTGGCAGCTGTTCGGGCAAATGACGGCGCTGCGAGCCCACTTCCGGCAGCGGGTGACGCAGTGAGCGCGACGATGCGGGCGGTGGTCGTTGATGGTCCCGGCGGCCCGGAGAACCTGCGGGTGCGGGATGTACCCATCCCGGTGCCCCAGCGCGGCTGGGTGCTGATTCGAATTGAGGCCTTTGGGCTGAATCGTTCCGAATTGCACTTCCGCTCCGGTGTCGCCTCCTCCGGGTCGTTTCCCCGGATTCCGGGGATCGAGGCCGTTGGTACCGTCGAACTGGCCCCGGGTGGGGAATTCGCCGAAGGCAGCCAGGTCGCGGCGATGATGGGCGGGATGGGACGCGACTTCGACGGCGGTTACGCCGAATACGTTTCGGTGCCGGCGGCCAACGTGATTGCGTTCAGCAGCCCTCTCGGCTGGGACGTCCTCGGTGCCGTGCCGGAAATGCTGCAGACCGCCGCCGGCTCCCTTCGGGTGGGGCTGGAGGCGGTTGACGGGCAAAGCCTGCTGATCCGTGGCGGCACGTCGTCGGTGGGGCTGGCCATCGCCACCCTCGGATCAATGCGGGGAATGACAGTGATCTCGACCACCCGCAACCCCGGCAGCCGCGCCCTGCTGGAGCGCGCAGGCGCCCGGCACGTCGTCATCGACGACGGGCACGTGGCGGAGCGCGTCCGCGAGATCGTCCCCGGTGGCGTTGACAGCGCCATTGAGCTGGTCGGGGTCAATGTGATGCGCGACACACTTCAGGCGGTCAGGGCGGGAGGCACCGTATGCTTCACCGGGATGCTCTCGGACCACTGGACTATTCCCGAGTTCTATCCGATGGACTGGCTGCCGAACGGAGTTCGACTAACCGCCTACTCGGGTGGGGCGACCGACCTGGCAGCCGGCGACCTGCAGGATTTCCTCGACGCCGTTGCGGTGGGCCGAGCGCGCGTCCCGCTCGGACGGACCTACCGGCTGGAGGAGATCGCCGAGGCGCATCGCTCCATGGAGAAGGGGCTCGCGGGCGGCAAACTCGTTGGCATTCCGCGCTGATCGAGGGTGTGACCGGCGGCACGGTGGCGTCGTACTCAGGTCGAGGGGGCAGTCCCCGGTGACAGTAACGAACGGAACGCGTCAGACAATGGGCCGCTGAGCTGCTCCTTGCCGGCGGAGGCGAGCGGTTCCAAACGGGTGGAGGCCCGCAGCAGTACAAAGCCCAGCGAGGTGGCCAGGGCAACCTGCGCGCGCAGAAGCAGGTCATCGCCGTCGGCGTCCCCGGCCTGCCAGCCGGCCGCCGCCGCAATTCCCTCGGAAAAGCTGCGCAGCGTGTTGTGTCGGATCTGGTCGGCTCGCTCGTCCCCGGAGGAGCGCAGTAGGAGCAGCAGCTGCAGCGGATATTCACCGCTCGGCTGGCCGGCGATGTGGTGGATCATCCGCTCGAGGACGGCGTCGACCGTTGTGGCAGGGGGATCGGTGGTTGCCGGATTGGCGCCGGCTGGATCTGCGTTGGCGAGTCCCTCGACGGCCCGCGCGAGACACGCCTCGAACAGGCCCTCTTTCGAGGTGAAGTAGCGGTTGATCAGAGCGACGTTCACACCGGCGTCCGCGGCTATGTCGCGTACCGTTGTGGCCGAATATCCGTCGTAGGCGAACCGGCGGCGGGCTGAGGCCAGAAGCTGCTGCCGAGTGTTGCTTGCGTCCCTGGGGCGCGGTGCTGCGTGGTCGGCGGACTCGCGTTCGGCATCGGTGGCTGGCGCTGTGGGGGCTGTCATAGCTCTCCTTGCTTCCTCTCACCGTATCGGGATGTGAACGCTATGTAAACAAAGATTGACTTAGTGCAACTTCCTTGTACTATCTCTAAGTCAGCAACTGTTTACATCACGTCCGGAGAGCAATGTCACAGACAATCGAGGGAACCGCGTCGGTCCCGATATCCCAGGCGGCGGCTACGGCCGACGGCCACCGCCCCAACACCACCCTGATTGTCCTGTACCTGTCGTTGGGAGGGTTGTCCTTCGCTGTGCTCCAGTCACTCGTCGCCCCGGCGCTGGCGACGATCGGCAACGACCTGAACATCTCCACCAGCGACGCGAGCTGGATCCTCACCGCTTACCTGCTCGCCGCGGCCGTGCTCACCCCGATCTTCGCCCGCCTCGGCGACATGATCGGCAAGCGCAAGGTGCTGATCATCGTGCTGACGCTGCTGCTGGTCGGCACCCTGCTGGCTGCCCTCGCCCCGAGCCTCGGTGTGCTTATCGTCGCCCGTGCCCTGCAGGGCGCCGCCGGCGCGATCATGCCGCTGTCGATCGGCGTTGTCCGCGACGAGCTGCCGCACGACAAGGTCGGCGTCACCATCGGCCTGCTCTCCGCCATCTTCGGTGTGGGCGCCGGCGTCGGAATCGTCGCAGCCGGACCCATCGTGGAGAACCTGTCCTGGCACTGGCTGTTCTGGCTGCCCGCCGTCCTGGTGGCCGTCGCCCTCGCCGGTGTGATCTTCGGGATGCCCGAATCCCCGGTGAAGAAGCCCGGAAAGCTCGACCTGCTCGGCGCAACGATCCTCGGCGTCTCGCTCGTGTCCATCCTGCTGTCGATCAGCGAGGGCTCCAACTGGGGCTGGGGCTCGTTCGAAACCCTCGGCCTGCTGGCCCTCGGTGCTATCACCCTTGTCGTCTTCGTCCTGGTGGAACTTCGCGTCAAGGAACCCCTCATCGATATGCGCCTGATGAAGATCCGTGGTGTCTGGACCGCGCACATCGTCGCGCTCGTCTTCGGTTTCGCCATGTTCGGCACCTTCGTGCTCGTCCCGACCCTGCTCCAGCTGCCGACCGAGATCGGCTATGGGTTCGGCAAAACCGTTTCCGAGGCCGGCCTGTTCCTGCTGCCGACCGTGCTGATGATGATCGTCGCCGGACCGATCGCCGGAATCCTGGTACGCAAGACCGGACCGAAGCTGCCCATGTTGATCGGTGCGTTCTCCGTCACCGCCGCCTTCATCCTCCCGGCCCTCGGCCACGGGGCGATCTGGCAGGTTGTTGTCTCCGGGATTCTCACCGGTATCGGCATAGGACTCGCGCTCGCCTCAACCTCGAACGCCATCATCGAGAGTGTCCCTGTCACCCAGACCGGTGAGGCCATCAGCGTCAACACGATTGCCCGCACCATCGGCAGCAGCATCGGCACGGCAGTCATCGCCGCGCTGATCACCTCGCACAGCACCGACCAGGGCCTGCCAATGGACAGCGCCTTCACCATCGGATTCTGGGCCTGCGCCGGGGTAGCGGTCCTTGCGATTCTGGCTGCGCTCGTCGCCCCGACCGTCCGCCAGCGCAACCAGCGCAAGCTCGCCCTCGGCATCACGGGCTAGGGCAATCGCCCGCCCGCGACGCCGTTGTATCAGGCTGACGCGCACGTAGGACCGGCTCCCGTTGTGGCAACGGGGCCGGTCCTTCGCCGTGTGCGGCCGGCCACCCGGCATCCACTCGGTCACCAATGACACGTTCACGGCACAGGTGGGATAACCTGCGGTCAGCGTTACCTCGGAGCGCCAGAACCAGCCGCCAGCCGGTTGGCCGGCGTCTCCGCAGGAAGTATCCGAGGAGTTTGTGTGTCTGTTTTCACCGCTGCCGCCCTCGCGGCACCGATTTTCCCCACGGCTGAGCCGACGGGCGATGATGCCTGGCTCACCGCCGCCTACATCGCCATCGGCGCTGCGGCCGTCTTTGTGGTCCTCGCCCTGCTCCTGCGCAAAACCCCGCTGCTGCGCAACGTCGCGACGACCGCTGTGCTGGTCTGCACCGTGGGCTTTATCCTGCTCGGTTTCATCGGTGTCACCGTCGAGGCCCGCGAGATCGCGGCAACCGAGCGCCAGTTCTCTCTCGAGGTATCCAACTGGCTGCGCGACGACTACGGAATCATCACCCCGGCGAACAACACACTGACCCAGAGCCTCAAATCTCTCGCGCCCTTCGAGGCGAGACGTGACGACGGTTCCAAGCCGACCATCGCCTTTGTGAAAACCGATTCCGGCGAGGTCGCCGTTGTCGATTCCGCCGGGAACCCGATAGCCGCCAACTAATAGCGCCGCGACAGCGCGGCCACACGCTACGCCCTACAGGCGGGCGAAACGGGCGCGCACAAAGGTGTAGACGCCATACGCGGCAAGGCCAACACCGACCACGACCAGGATCGCCACGCCGAACGGCAGCTCAGCCAGGGACTTTAGGGCGCCGTCCAGGCCGGTCGCGTCGCTGGGATCAACCGTCACCGCCGCGACGATGAAGAGGATGCCGACCACAAAAACGGCGACACCCTTTGCGACATAACCGGCGACTCCGAGCGCTGCTACAGCGCGCCCCTTCTGGCCGGACGGCATAGCGAGGTCCTCTTCGAATTTGCGGGTGATGCCCTTGACCGCGAAGTACACACCAACACCCGCGGCAATCACACCGACGGCGCCGAGGATCAGCTGGCCGCCGGGCAGGGACAGGATCGTCGCGCTGGTCTGCTGCGTCGAATCACTGGAACTGGAGGATCCACCCTGGGCAAAGGAGAGCGCCGTCACACCGAGGGCGATGTAGGCGATCGCCTTGGCGAGGGAGGCGACGCTGCGCGCCCATCGTTTTTTCGATGACGAGCCGATCCCGAGGGCGGCCTGCACCACGAGCCACAGGCCGAGGGCGAAGAGTCCCACCACCGCGATCCACAGGATGATGGCTCCCCCCGGCAGCTTCGCGATCTCGGACAGTGCGCCGGACTGGTCGGACTGGCCGCCATTGCTGAGCGCGACGTGGATCGCGAGGTAGCCAAGCAGAAGGTGCACCAGGCCGCTGGCGGCATATCCGACGCGGGCCAACACTTCGAGCGACTTGCTGTTGTCTGCGGCCCTGGCGACGCCGGTGGTTTTGCTTCTGGTGCTCATCAGGATGTTGCCTCTCGGGGATCGGGTGAATGAAGAATATCGGTGCAGGAGGCGGCGTAACTGAAGGGTGCCCCGGAGACCCCGGGGCACCATTTCTGCTAGTGGTGGGCGCGGTTGCGTCCCGAGACGCGCAGGTAGATGAACAGCACGATGATGGCGCCGATGATCGAGCCGATGATTCCGGCGGGCTGGAAGAAGCCGTCCATGGGGTCGCGCTGGAAGATCAGGTAGCCGAGGAAGCCGCCGACGAAGGAGCCCACGATGCCGAGGACGATGGTCATCAGGATGCTGATGTTCTGCCGTCCGGGGATGACCAGTCGGGCGATGGCGCCCGCGATGAGGCCGATAACGATGAGGCTGACGATGAGACCAAGCATGGTCATCATCCTTTCTGTGGTGCGCGGCGAACCACGCTAGGGTCCCCGGCAATCGCCGGGTTGCTTCCCAATCAACCACCCCTAGGGCAGCGCCGTTACACCCCTGGGGGTGAAACTCGTGAACGCGTTCGGTGTCCGGGCCACGCCGCCGACATCCACCTCGCCTAGGATTAAGCCCTTTACCACCCAGTGAAATGCGATTCATGACCTCCAGCGCCCCGGCCACCATCCACAATGTACTTCCCTACATTGACTCGTGGCTGGAGTACCGGGCGTGGAAGCTTCGGGTGCCCGGCGTGCAGGTGGCGGTCTACTTCGACGGGGCCCTGCAATTCTCGAAGGCGTACGGATTCGCCGACGTCGAATCGGGCACCGAGCTGAGCACCGGCCACCTGTTCCGCGTCGCCTCGCAGTCCAAAGCGTTCACCGCCACGGCGATCCTGCAGCTGTTCGAGGCCGGCAGGCTGCGCCTCGACGACACCGCCGGAATGTATGTGAAGGCGCTGGTGGATGCCGGGTCGCCGGTTGCCCTTGTGACCATCCGCGACCTGCTCGAGCACTCGGCCGGGGTAATCCGCGACGGCCTCGACAGTGACTTCTGGCAGCTCACCCGCGCGTTCCCCGACGAGGCGGAGCTGCTGGCGATCATCCTCGACGGCGGCGACAAGGCCCTGCCCGGCGTCTCGTTCAACTACTCCAACATCGGCTATTCGCTGCTCGGGCTGATCGTCGAATCGGCCTCCGGCCGCAGCTATCACCGATACGTCACCGAGGAAATCGTCGACCGCCTCGGGCTCAGCAACACCGGCCCCGAACTGGACAGCAGCCGCGCCGCCGACTACGCCACCGGTTACACCGGCTTTCACACCTCGCTGGTGCGCCGCCCGGTGAAACACGTCGACACCCGCGCGATGGCACCGGCGACCGGCTTCTACGGCACCGCCGAGGACCTCGTCCACTTCTTCGCCGCCCACTTCGCCGGCGACACCCGCCTGCTCAGCGATGCCAGCAAGCGACTGCAGCAGCGCGCGCACTGGCACAGCGACAACGCGAAGGCCGGGGCGTCGCAGTACGGGCTCGGCATGATCATCGATTCCATTGGCGGCCACCGCGTGGTCGGCCACTCCGGCGGCTACCCCGGCCACATCACCCGCAGCTTCATCGACCCAACGGCGGGGCTGGCGATCTCGGTGATGACCAACGCGGTCGACGGCCCGGCGGCCGAGCTGTCCTCCGGCATCCTGCTGCTCATCGACGCGGCCCTGGTGCGCGCGCCC
>JAODAO010000194.1 GCA_025463465.1 Glaciihabitans sp.
CATGTCTGGCGGCAGGACCACAACGGTGCCTCGCACCAGGACCCGGGTTTCATCGACCACGTTGTCAACAAGAAGGCCGATGTGGTGCGGGTCTACCTGCCGTTCGACACCAACACCCTGCTGAGCACCTACGACCACTGCCTGCGTTCCGTCGACTACGTCAACGTCGTTGTCGCCGGTAAACAGCCGACCGCGAACTGGCTCACCATGGACCAGGCCATCGAACACTGCACGCGTGGGCTTGGCCTGCTCGACTGGGCAGGCACCGAGAAGCCCGGCGAGGAGCCCGACGTTGTTCTAGCCGCCGCCGGAGACGTGCCCACCCTCGAGATGCTGGCGGCCGCGAGCATCCTGCGGGAGAAAATTCCGTCGCTGAAGGTGCGGGTGGTGAACGTTGTCGACCTGATGCGCCTGCAAAGCGCGGGGGAGCACCCGCACGGCCTCAGCGACCGCGAGTTCGACGCCATCTTCACCGCGGACAAGCCCGTGATCTTCGCCTACCACGGCTACCCGTGGCTGATCCATCGCCTCACCTACCGGCGCAACGGCCACAACAACCTGCACGTGCGCGGCTTCATCGAGGAGGGCACAACTACCACACCGTTCGACATGGTGATGCTGAACAGCCTCGACCGCTACCAGCTGGTGATCGACGTCCTCGACCGTGTTCCCGGGCTCGCTGCGCGGGAGGCGGTGCTTCGCCAGTCCATGCAGGACTCGCAGCTGCGCGCCCGCCAGTACACGCGCGAACACGGGGAGGACATTCCCGAGGTGGAGAGCTGGGCGTGGGGAGCAGACACCGAGGGAGCGCCGGATGTTACCGCCGCGAACTCGGCGGAAACCACGGGCAGCGACAACGAGTAGGTTGGGGCTCGGAGGCATCCGTCACCGCAACACCCCCGCATAGCTTCGGAGAACCATTGGCCAGTCGCCATGTCACCACCGCCCGCGTCAACACCGCCGGTTATGTCACCCACCTGGGCTGCGAGGGCGAGTCCTGGTCACCGCGGTCGGCGCGCAAGGTGCTCGAGGACATCGAGCTGGGTGTGCACGAGTACTACCTCACCGACGGTGGTCGCCATGCCGAAGTCGACAGTGCCACTGACGCCGGTGGTGTGTACCTGAGCGCCGACACCGACGGCACCGCCCGCAACAACATCCTGGACCTGCCCGCCTGCTGACACTCCTGCTGATACACCTGCTGGCCCCGCCGCATCCGGTTTCCCTGGTGCTGCCGTGTCAGTAGGGTCAGTTCGTCCAGACGGGGCGGAACTGCACGCTGATGCGTGGGCCTAGTGCCCGCTTCGTTTTGAGGATCGCGTGCTCCCAGGTGCGCTGGCAGCTGCCACCCATCACGATCAGGTCGCCGTGGCCCACCGGAATCTTCAGGGTTTCCCCGCCGCTACGCGGTCGCAGCGACAGGGTGCGTGGGGCGCCGACGGACAGGATGGCCACCATCGTGTCGCGGTTGATCCCGCGCCCGACCCGGTCACCGTGCCAGGCGACGCTGTCGTCTCCCGTGCGGTAGAAACACAGCCCGGCCGTGCGGAACACCTGTTCTGCCGGCGCCCGATAGTAGTCGTTCAGCTGGTGCTGGGCGCTCATCAGTACGGGGTCGGGGTAGCGCGATTCCGGTCCGAACCAGGACACCAGCCGGGGAACCACCACCACCTTTTCGTACATTTCCCGTTTGTCCGCCTGCCAACGCACCCGGGTAGCGAGGCGTTCGAACAGCTGGTCCGAATTGGTGATCCAGCCGGGGCGCCGGTCGATCCACGCCCCGTCACTGAGCTCGGTGCGCTCGACCTCGCCCATCAGCGCGCCGAGTTCCGGTGCCGCGTCCACGTCGTCGAAGAGGGATGTCTGGAAGGTCAGGGTCATGGCTCCACCCTACGCGTGTTCGAAGATATGTTCGAATCTTTTTTCGCACGGCATGTCGCGATTGTGCTGGGCGCCGACACGCATTTTTCGGCACGCGTCAATCCTGGCGGGAAGCGCTGACATTAGCGCTTCCCGGCAGAATCGATGCACCCTTTTCGGCATCACGCGCGGGACAGCACTACCTTCAGCGCGTTGTTTCTGCCGGCGTTCGCGAAGGTGTCATACGCGTCGATGATCTCCTCGAGCGCGAAGTGATGCGTGGCGAAGCGGGTCGGGTCGATCTTCCCCGATTCGACCAGGCTGAGCAGCACGGGGATGGTGGTCGCATTCACCAGTCCGGTGGTGATCGTGATGCTTTTGATCCACAGGTCCTGCAACTGCAGCTCGACCGGTTTGCCATGCACCCCGACATTGGCGATATGGCCACCGGCGCGCACGCAGTCCACGGCGAGGGTGAACGTCTCCGGCACCCCAACGGCCTCGATCGTCACATCGGCCCCGCGACCCTTGGTGATCTCCTTGACCCTTGCGACAACGTCTTCGGTGCCGCTGTTGATGGTGAGGTCCGCGCCGAAACCGATGGCGCTTTCCAGCCGGCTGTCGGCGAGGTCAACGGCGATCACGGTGCCAGCCCCCTGCAGGCCGGCGGTGAGGATGGCCGCAAGCCCGACCGGCCCGGCGCCGACCACCACAACGGTGTCGCCGGGCTTTACCGCACCGTTCAGGACCCCTATCTCAAATCCCGTCGGCAGGATGTCGGCGAGGAACAGTACCTGCTCGTCGGACAGGGCGTCTGGCACCTTGTGGATGCTCGCGTCCGCGAAAGGAACCCGCACCCGTTCGGCCTGGGTGCCGTCGATGACGTTGCCGAAGATCCAGCCACCGGCCCCCACCGTGGTGCACTGCGAGGGGAGTCCATCACGGCAGTTCGCGCAGGCACCACACGTGGTGATCGCCGGCACCAGCACCCGGTCGCCGACCGCGAGAAGTTCAACACCGTCACCGATCTCCTCGATGGTGCCAACCGCCTCATGGCCGAGAATACGTCCCTCGGAAATGGACGGAACATCGCCC
>JAODAO010000311.1 GCA_025463465.1 Glaciihabitans sp.
GAGAATCTCGCTGACCGTGCCGGTGTTACCGGCAACAGCATCATTTCGCGCGAACCGCAATGCCTGAGGTTGTTGAGCGATAGTCCGCTATCGTGCCATCATCCGCGCGACAGTGACCCCGACAGCCACGTCGTCGCTGACAACCGGCGAACCGTCTCGACGCGCATCCCACCCGAAGGGCCCACCTTGAAATCACCACGCCTGTTTGCCGTAGCCCTCGCTGGCGGAGCCGGACTGGTTGTCGCATCCCTGGTGCTTGGCTTTGTTGCGACCCGGGGAGACAGCAACCCCGGGCCGAAGTCCGGTGGGAACGGGGAGGACACGGCGCTGGAAAGCGTATGGACCCCGCTGTATTCCGAGGACTTCGATGACGACGCCGCGCTTGGCCAGTTCGGGGCCGTGTACGGCGACGAGTGGAACGGTTACAACGGGTTCACCGACACCTCCGGGCGGGGCAGCTACGACCCGGACCGGGTGCTCTCCGTTGCCGATTCCGTCCTCGACTTCCACCTTCGATCGGAGAACGGTGTGCCGTTGGTGGCCGCGCCGTTGCCAAACGGGTACACCAGCAGTACCTACGGCCGATACTCGATCAGGCTGAAAACCGAGGAGGTTCCCGGCTACAAAATTGCGTTCCTGCTGTGGCCGGAGTCTGACGTCTGGAACGACGGGGAAATCGACTATCCCGAGGGCAACCTCGATGGCGATCCGTTCTACGGCGCCTCGATCATCGTGGGCAGCCACGCCGCCGGCGTCGACGGCGAGGAAACCAAGAACCCGTTCGAGTGGACCAACGTGGAATGGGACACGGCCAAGCCGGAGGCACCTACCAACGCCGCCGAGTGGCACACCGCGACGCTCGAGTGGACGCCTGGCCTGGTGGAGTACTTCTGGGACGGCGTCTCGATCGGCCATACCGAATCGCCCGACGGTGTGCCCTCAACACCCATGCGCTGGACGCTGCAGGCCGAAACGAACCTGGACGGCGAACCGGTCCCGCTCGACTCCGACGGACATCTCAGCGTCGACTGGGTGCGTGCCTGGTCGTACACACCCGACACAGACGCCACCGTCGCCGAGTAGCGCGCTCGGTAGCCACTCTCGGGGCAGTCCCCGCGGCGTGTCTGTCGCCGTGGCTCAGTTATCGTCGCGACGGAGGGCGCCGCTATCGCTGTCCGACTCGACGATGCGCCGCGCGTCGTCGTCCTCGGGGAGAGGACGGGCCACCGGAATTTTGCTGCCGAGCACCTGGGCGACCAGGTCACGCGCGATCTTCTGCGGGGTCAGGCCGACGTCTTCGAGGATCTCGTCACGCGTCGCGTGATCGAGGAACTCGTCGGGGACACCCAACTCCGTCACCGCGGTGTCGACACCGGCATCGCGGAGATCCTGGCGGATCCTGGTGCCGATGCCGCCAACCCGGACGCCGTCCTCGATCGATACCACGATGCGGTGGTCCCTGGCGAAATCGATAACGCTGTGCGCCACCGGCACAACCCACCGGGGATCGATGACGGTAGCGCCGATGCCCTGGTCGGCCAGCCGCTCGGCGACATCGAGCCCCAGCTGCGCCATGGGGCCGACCGTGATGATCAGAACATCCTTGCGGTCTGCTTCGCGCAGTACGTCGACACCGTCATCGGTGCGGCGGATAGCGTCGATGTCGCCGCCGACGTTGCCCTTGGAGAACCGCACTACGGTCGGGGCGTCTTCGATGGCGACTGCTTCGCGCAGTTCTTCACGCAGGCGAGTTGCGTCTCGTGGAGCGGACAGACGGATGTGGGGAACGACCTGCAGGATCGCGAGATCCCAGATGCCGTGGTGGCTGGGACCGTCCGGACCGGTGATACCGGCGCGGTCGAGCACAAAGGTCACACCCGCCTTGTGCAGTGCAACGTCCATCAGGACCTGGTCGAAGGCACGGTTGATGAAGGTGGCGTACAGGGCGACAACCGGGTGCAGCCCACCGAAGGCAAGCCCGGCGGCCGAGGTCACTGCATGCTGTTCGGCGATACCAACATCGAACACGCGGGCCGGGTACTTCTCGGCGAGGCGGTGCAAGCCGGTTGGCCGCAGCATCGCCGCGGTGATACCCACGATGCGGGGATTGCTGTCGGCGAGGCTGACGATCTCATCGGCGAAAACGGATGTCCACGATGGTTTGCCCGGTCCACCGACGGGCTCGCCCGTTTCGGGATCGATCTGGCCAACAGCATGGAACTGGTCGGCTGTGTCGAGACGGGCCGGCTCGTAGCCATGACCCTTTTCGGTGATCGCGTGGACGATGACCGGCATACCGTAGTTTTTCGCCTGTTCGAGGGTCTCGCGGAGGACCGTGAGGTCGTGCCCGTCGATCGGGCCGAGGTATTTGATGTCGAGGTTGGAGTAGAGCGCCTCGTTGTTGGTGAACCGGGACAGGAAGCCGTGCATCCCTCCACGAAATCCGCGATAGATTGCCTGGCCGGGGCGGCCGAAGTGGTCGAACAGCTTGCGGCTGCCGACGTAGAGGTCCCGGTACTCCTGGCGGGTGCGCACGGTGTTGAGGAACCGCGCCATCCCCCCGATGGTCGGCGCGTATGAGCGTCCGTTGTCATTGACAACGATGACCAGTCGACGGGCGTTATCGTCACTGATGTTGTTCAGCGCTTCCCAGGTCATTCCGCCCGTCAGCGAGCCGTCGCCGACTACCGCGACGACGTGGCGGTCACCCTGGCCCGTCATGGTGAATGCCCGGGAGATTCCGTCAGCCCAGGACAGCGAGCTGGAGGCGTGTGAGCTCTCCACGATGTCATGTGGTGACTCGCTTCGTTGCGGGTAACCGGCGAGGCCGCCCTTGAGGCGCAGGCGGCTGAAGTCCTGCCGACCCGTCAGGAGCTTGTGCACGTAGCTCTGGTGGCCGGTGTCGAACACGATGGCGTCACGCGGTGAGTCGAAGACACTGTGGATGGCCATCGTCAATTCGACAACGCCGAGGTTGGGGCCGAGGTGTCCACCGGTCTTCGACACTTCGCGAATCAGGAACTCGCGGATCTCGTCAGACAGCTGCACCATTTGTTCGGACGACAGCGCGTCGAGATCGCGGGGTGTCGAGATGGTTTCAAGAATTGTCACTGGGCCACCATCTCACTCAATACCTTCGGCAAAACGCGCATCGCCCCAGTGTAACGCTGGCACTCTGGCGCACGCCGAAACCCCAGTAGGGCACCCGTGCGCTAATCAGCAGCGCCCGCCCACACCCGCCGGTTACCGGGCGCTGGACCGAAGCTGAAAAAGCTGCAGCGTCGGCGTGTCCGTGACCGT
>JAODAO010000347.1 GCA_025463465.1 Glaciihabitans sp.
CTCGGTATCGGCCTGGGAGCGGATCCGGTCGGGGTCCCGCGGATGACCGCAGGTATAGGCGGGCAGTTCCGGCGTCGCGTAGCCCTGCGCGGGTGCGGGTGCATCCGCTGGGCTCACCGTTGCCGCCGGGGCGTCGCCTGCGGTCGCCTGGGCCACCTGGCTCGGTCGGCCGTCTCGCGACCGCGACGACCGGGAGGAACCGGTGGGCGGCGACGCCGGTGACGACGCGGGAACACCGCTGATGAATTCAGCACGCTCTGAGTCGGGAACGGCCGCACTGGGCAGGCGCGACGAGGGCCGGATGCGCCGGGGAACGGCCATCGCCGCACACTCCGGGCACCAGACTGAACGCCGCCGGGCACCTCCCCCCGGGCGGTTCCGTTGCTCCTCGGGAGTTGCCACAAAATGATGGCCGACGTCGCACTGCCAGACGAGGTACACGTCGGCCGCCGGGGGAACCTGCGTCAGGGTGATGTTGTGATTGAACTCGGGGTGATACTGGCGGATCAGCACGGGGTAGCGCTCCCAGTCGGCGCGGAAAGTCCCCACAGGGTACGGAACATCACACCCTTTGGTCCACTGGCGGCGCGCCCACCACGACTCCACACTCTCCGGCATGCTGTACTCCTCCCGTAGGCACCGTATGCGCAGCCACCGTCATTGGCGACACGGCCGGGAATCATCCCCCAGACGGATTCATCCGGCAGGTTGGATGCGTATATTTGTCATGTTCGACGCCGGTGTCGATATGGCAACGCGTGTCACCGAGTTGTCCCACTTGGCAAAAATGCATGTATAGATTGGTCGAATGACCCCCTCACAACCGAGCGCTTTCCAGATCATCGGCGCGCTGTTGGGGACCATTTTCTTCAGCGTCGTGGCGGGTGTTCTCGTCGCTGCCCTCGTCGTTCCGGCCATCACCGTCGCCGGCGCCACCGTCAAAAACACCGTGGGTATCTTCGACAGCCTGCCCACGTCGATCGAGATCAACCAGCAGCCCCAGCAGAACCGGATCTTCGCGATCTCCAACGGCGAGAACGTGCAGATCGCGACGGTCTTCTCGCAGAACCGCGAAGAGGTCGACTGGGGCCACGTGTCCGCTTTTGTGAAGGACGCCGCCGTCAGTGGTGAGGACCGCCGCTTCTACGAGCACGGTGGAGTCGACCCGCAGGGTATCGTTCGGGCCGCCGTGAAGAACCTGGCGAACCCGGGCGCCGAGGGTGCATCCACCATCACCCAGCAATACATCAAAAACACGTTCATCCAGGCCGCGATGGAGCTGCCGACCGAGGCCGAGCAGGCGGCGGCCTACAAAGAAGCGATCGCGCCGAGTTACAACCGTAAGCTCAAGGAGATCAAGCTCGCCATCTCCCTGGAGAAGCGGTACAGCAAAGAGGACATCCTCCTCGCCTACCTGAACATCGCGAACTTCGGTGACGCGACCTACGGCATCGAGGCCGCCGCGCGCCGCTACTTCAACACCACTGCGCTGGAGCTGACCGCCGCGCAGTCCGCGACGCTGATCGCCATCGTGCAGGAGCCCTCCGCACTGGAGCCCGCCGACCCGAACAACCGTGCAGCCAACGTGGTGCGGCGCGACTTCATCCTGAACTCCATGTTCTCCGACGGCAAGCTCTCCCCCGAGCAGCTCGCCGAAGCGCTCGCTACGCCGCTGGACGACACCACCCTGGTGTTGACCGCGCCGTCCAACGGGTGCAACGTCGCCAATGACTACACCCGGTACTTCTGCGACTACGTCACCAACCTGATCCCCGACCTCGCCTCCCTCGGAGCCGACGCCACCGAGCGCGCGGCAAACTGGAAGCGCGGCGGCTACGACGTCTACACCACGCTCGACATGGGCCTGCAGGTCGTCTCGCAGAACGCGGTCTGGAACAACGCGCCCAACAATGCGACCGCACTCCAGCTGGGGGCGACCGCGATCTCCATCGAGGTCGGCACCGGCCGGGTGTTGACGATGGCGCAGAACAAAACCTACGACAACACCGGTGACAGCGACTCCACGACCACGGCCGTCAACTTCAACACCGACAAGGCCTACGGTGGCTCCAGCGGCTTCCAGCCCGGCTCCACCTACAAGGTGTTCACCCTGCTGAACTGGCTGCAGAACGGTCACGGCATCAACGAGCTCGTTGATGGATCACCGCGCACCATCGCCCAGCGCGAATTCACCAACTCCTGTGACCCCTCCCAGGTCGTCGGTGTGGACTACACCTTCAAAAACGACGACGCCCTGCGCGGGCCGATGACGGTCGCCACCGGGGTACAGAAGTCGGTGAACGGTGCATTCATCTCCATGGCGCTGCAGCTGGACCTCTGCAAGATCAAGGAAACGGCTGCGTCCATCGGTGTGCACCGCGCCGACGGCAACGAGCTGAGCATGACCCCCTCCTCCGTTCTCGGAACCAACGAGATCGCCCCGATGACCATGGCGGCCGCATACGCCGCGATCGCCTCGGGCGGGACGTACTGCGCTCCCGTCGCCGTCGACCGCATCGTTGGCCCGGACGGCGCCGACCTGCCCGGCCAGGCCAAGGACTGCACCCAGCAGCTCGACGGTGAAGTCGCCACAACCGCCGCGTTCGCCATGGAGGCCGTGATGGTCGCCGGAGGAACCGCGACCCGCGCCAACCCGAACGACGGCGTCGAGTACATCGGTAAAACCGGAACAACCGACAGCTCGAACCACACCTGGGTCGTTGGCGCGAGCACCAAGGTCGCCACCGCGGTCTGGGTCGGAAACATCTCGGGCTACTACCCGCTGCGCAGCTACCGCAGCCCCAACGGCTCACAGGGTGGTGTCATCCGCCACGACATCTTCCGTCCGATCGCCCAGGCGGTCGACGCCGTTCCCGCGCTGCGCGGAACCGACTTCCCCGAACCCGGCGGCTCGCTGCTGACCGGCGACGAGGTGTCCATTCCTGACATCGCCGCGCAGAGCACCGAGGCCGCCAGCGCCGTGCTGGAGGCGAACGGATTTGTCGTCGCCTCCGGGGGCCCCGTCGACTCGGCGATTCCGGCAGGCCTCGCGGCTCGCACCAATCCGACGGCCGGCTCCTTGCTCGCCAAGGGCAGCACTGTCACCCTGTACACCAGCGACGGGGCCCGCGCGGTTGCCACCCCCGACCCGTCGGCGACGCAGGACGCCGTCGCACCGGATCCCGGCGCTCCGGCTCCCCCGGGATAAGCGGACAGGGATAAGCGGAACGGAGTAGTCGCTATGGCACGGAACGTCAGGGCACT
>JAODAO010000369.1 GCA_025463465.1 Glaciihabitans sp.
ACGGGTAATCCCACCGAGGTCGCCGACGAGATGATCGCCATCATCGACGGGGCCGACATCGACGGTTTTATGCTGGAGCCCACCTTCGGCGACGAACAGGCCTACGCCGAGTTCATCGAGATGGTCCTGCCGATCCTCACCGCCCGCGGCTATGTGACACCGCGCCCCGCGAAGGCCACCCTGCGCGAGCGCATCTTTGTGAACGACCAGCCGCGCCTGCCCGCCTCGCACCCGGGAGCCCGTTTCCGCCACACGGCGGGCGGTGATTCGTGACGGATGCTGCGCGGCACGTACTCCGAACTGGATGCCCGAAGCACGACTTAGTATCCAGGATGTTTGTTTAGTTCTAAACATGTAGTTGATCAGGCATTTAGACGTGTCAACCCCCTCCCCGAAATGTCGGTGGCTGATGACAGCCTTAAGTTATGTCCGAACAGCGCACTCTCCTCGACCAGGCGGCACTGCTCCTGGCGCGCGCTGCAGCGCTCCCACTGGGCCTGCTCGACGACGACGAATCCGCCCGGGTACTCGTCGCGACTGAAAAAACGGGCCGACTGATCGACGGCCTCAGGGCCACGACCGCGGCCGAGGTAGACGACCGCTCCCGTTATAGCCTCGGCACGGCAGGTCTTTGCCACCGTTTCGGCTACACCAAGGGCTCGCACACGATCGAATACCTGACCAAAATCTCGGCAGCTGAAGCGGCCCGCCGCATCACCCTGGGCAAGTCGATCATGACGCGCACGGCACTTTCCGGAGAGCTACTCCCTCCACTCCAACCCCTTATCGCCACCGCGGTGATCGAAGGCACCATCGGAGTGGAAGCTGCGGGGCACCTCAACCGGCTCGCGAAGCGGGTCGAAGGCCGCTCCCCGGGGCGGTCGGGCGGTGGCGACGTCACCTCAGACGGCGGAGACGACGACGACGATATTCTCGATGAAGTGCTTGGCCTGCTCATCGTGCAGGCCGGTGACCTCTCCAGCGACCTGATTGCGGCGCAGGCGCGGGAGTGGGCTGTGACCCTCGACACCGACGGCACCAAACCACGCGAAGAGGCGCTACGCAAGCGGCGGGCCTTCTATCTCGGGCGCGAATCCAACGGTATGACCCCGTTTCACGGGCAGCTCGACCCCCTGAACGCCGGGATGCTCAGGGCTATCTTCACCGACGCCGAAAGTGGCATCAACCGGTCGATGACCGATGAGGAACGCCAGTCGAATACAGAAATTGTCGCCGACGAAGACGGCAGCACCGTCAGCGTCGAAAAGGATTCACGCACCCGCGAACAGCGCAACGTGGATGTACTTATGGGAACGGTTAAAGCCGGCCTCCGGGCCTCTGCGGCCGAAAGCGGCGGGATGCGCTCGACCGTGTCCGTCAGCGTCGTTGTCCAGCTCTCCGACCTTGAGGCCGATGCCGCCGCGGATCGTCCGGCTGACGGCTCCAGCGTGCCCGGAGACCCGGACAACGCACGGCCCTCCGGCGCGGCCTCCGGTTCGGGAATCGGCTGGATTGACGGCGTTGACGATCCGATCTCAACCGCAACGATCCGGCGTCTCATTTGTGATGGCGAGTACCAGAAGATCCTGCTGGGCAACTCCGGCGAAGTGCTCTACCTCGACAAAACCCATCGCCTGTTCTCCCCTGCGCAGCGCCGGGCGCTGATGGTGCGCGACGGAGGATGCCTCTGGCCGAACTGCACGGTCCCCGCACGGCAGTGCGATGCCCACCATGTCATCGAAGACAGCAAGGGTGGCCCCACCCACATATCGAACGGCGTCCTCCTCTGCGAAGCACACCACCACGGCCTGCACGCCTCGCAGTTCCAGATAAAAATGATCGATGGCAAGCCATTCTTGAAGGCACCGTTCTGGCTCGACCCTGCCGGAAAGTGGAAGCCACTCGGTAAAGCCCGCGGTGGCATCATCGCTGCAGCGGCCCTCGCTGTAATGTATGCCCCGCCTGTTATCCCGCCGGATACCGCCGACGATCCTGCAATCCCGAACATCACACCGGCCATGCCAGCGATGCCAGCCACCGCGGCCACGGTTCCAGCAGAACCATTTCCAGCCCCGCCGCCTCTCGCTCCTCACGCTCCTCACGCCCTGAGTACGCCTGACGCTGCCGATACGCCTAACGGTCCCGGTACGCCTGAGGATAACGAGCAGTCGGGCACACCGAAGACGTCAAGCCACTCCATGCCCTCGATGACCCTGACGGAACCTCCCCGTACGGGCACGCTCCGGCCCCTGCGCGTGTCCTCGGCACCGACCTACAGCCGGGCGCCGGTTGCACCTCCCCTGCGAACCCTCCCACTGCAGATCAGCCCTGCACCGAACAGACCACGAGCCTCGGTACAGCCGCTCTCCATCTGCGACCCGGGCTTCGGCCCTGGCCACGGATGCTCGCACCAGCCCGAACGGCCTCCCCAGAAGGCCGTTGCGCACCATAGTTGACCTCGCCGGCGCAGCGCACGGTAGCGCGTCTTTGTGAACGACCAGCCGCGCCTGCCCACCTCCCGCCCAAGAGTCCGATTCCGTCACACGCCCGTCGGGAATCGCTGAGCAACCGGTCTCCGCCTCCGGGGCACGTCGTTGTTCCAGTAGCAATGTTCCCGCCCGGCCGGCGTTTTAGACGTCTCAACACCCTCCTGGGGATGCCGGTGGGCTCCGGGATGCTTAGCGTTCGTCCGAACGGCGCACCCTCCTCAACCAGGCAGCACCGCTGCGCGCGCGAACCGCGTCGCCACCCGGGTAGCAGACGCTGCTAGCCCTTGAGGGCACCGCCGGTAATTCCGGCGACGAAGTAGCGCTGAAGGCTGAT
>JAODAO010000462.1 GCA_025463465.1 Glaciihabitans sp.
TGGTGTGTCCGCTGGTGCGCGCTGAGTAGGTCGGCGGTCTTGCTGCGGCAACATTGCGCAGTGTCAGCCATGCGATCGTGAGGTTTCCCGCGAACAAAGGATGTAGTTGCGCGCGCAAGCATAGAGCGTAAGCAACTAATTCCGCTCGAGAGGCTGGTTGACGCGGTGCCGGCCTTCGGCTGCGGTCGTAAGCACATGCAGGGTTCGCGAACCTACCGGCAGCCGCGGAGGGGAGCATCGGTTCGCCGGTGTTCGCTGATGCTGTCGTACCGGTGATGGATATGTCACGTTTCCCTCCTTGTCTCCGGCAGTAGGCGAGCCCGAAGCTGCTGGGCGCGCCATGTCCGCCTTTGTTCCGACACTTGCAGTCCGTCGCGTTCGGACGCGTGAGTCATCTGACTCGCTCTGGCTGCCGCCGCGGGCCGTACACGATCGTCAGGCTGTGGGCGGCGCGGCACGTACCGGGTCGAATATCTCATAATCCGAAGCTGTTGAATTCGTGACACGTGAGGCCAGACGGAGGCAGGGTGCCCGGCGGTAGGGTGCAGCCATGATGGAAGCTGATCCCGCTAGCTCGAACCCCGCCACTCCCGTATTGACCGAAACGCAGTTGATCCGGCTGTCTTCCTACGGGACCACGAAAGACATCGCCATCGGCGAGGTGATCTACCGTGTCGGCGACGTAAGTTACGACCTGGTCGTGATCGAGGCGGGCGAGATCGAGGTGGTGCGGGAGGTGACAGCGGACGCGCCGGAGGCTGTCGTCGCAGTGCACGGCGCGGGGCGCTTCCTCGGCGAGCTGAACATGCTCACCGGACAGACCGTTTACCTCACCGCCAGGGTCACCAAACCCGGCCGCGTCTCGCGGATCGCTCCGGACCGCTTCCGACAAATCATGGCCACCGACCCGGAACTGTCCGCAATTTTGCTGCGCACCTTCGAGGCCCGCCGGAAACTGCTCATGGACACCGCCAAGCGGAGCGTCGAGATAATAGGCAGCGAAGCGTCCGCTGACTCCCTCGCCCTGCGCACGTTCGCAGCACGGCTCGAACTACCCCACCTCTGGTTCGACGCCGAGTCGGTCGTCGGGCTCGCGCTGATGCAACTGGCCGGGGTGACAACCCTCGACCTGCCCGTCGTCCTGTTGCCTGACGAGACGATACTCCGGGCGACGCCCGGAGCGATGTCACAGAGCCTCGGACTGTCATTCCGCGAACAGCCCGGTGAGACCGTCGATCTCACGGTAATCGGCGGTGGACCGGCCGGACTCGCTGCCGCAGTCTATGGCGCCTCGGAAGGGCTGAACACCGTGCTTCTCGACGCGGTGGCACCGGGCGGCCAGGCCGCTGCATCGAGCCTCATCGAGAACTATCTCGGGTTTCCGAACGGGCTCAGCGGCGCCGACCTCACCGGCCGGGCCGCCATTCAGGCGCAGAAGTTCGGAGCCAGTTTGTTCAGCCCGTGCGAGGTGGAACGCCTCGATTCCAGCGGCAAACAGCTCCGTGTCGTGCTGACCGACGGCACAGCTTTCAACACCCGCGCGGTCGTGATCGCAACGGGGGCGCGCTACCGATCGCTGCCCCTCGACCACTGGGAAGAGTTCGAGGGCGCGGGGATCTATTACGCGGCCACAGCGCTGGAGACGCGAGACCTGGATGCGAAGCCGGTCGCTGTGCTCGGCGGGGCCAACTCGGCCGGGCAGGCGGCTCTCTTCCTCGCGTCCCGTGAATGCCGCGTACACCTGGTCATCCGCGGCGGCGACATTGCTAAGAGCATGTCGAATTACCTCGTCGACCGCATCCGCGCCGACACCCGGATCATCGTGCACACCTCGACAGAGATCGTGGGCCTGGCGGGGGAGAGCACCCTCGGGGCAATCACGCTCGCGGACCGTTCTACGGGTGCTGGACGCGACCACGCCTGCAACGCGTTGTTTTGTTTCATCGGAGCAACCCCGGCGACCGACTGGCTGGAGGGCCTCGCAGCCGACGGCGACGGATTCCTGCGTACCGACACGCAGCTGACCCCAGACGACCTCGACGGTGTCTGGGCGACGCTCGGCCGCGATCCACTCCCGTTCGAAACGAGTGTGCCTGCGGTCTTTGCCGCCGGCGACGTGCGGCACGGGTCGATGAAACGCGTTGCGGCGGCCGTGGGCGAGGGAGCAAGCGCCGTCGCGTCGGTGCACGTTGCCATCGGCGCCGTCCCGGGTGCCGCCCCGCCCGCCAGGTGAGCGTTCACGAATCCGACGCGGGGCACAGCACATGTCCCGGTGCGGGCCGAGCAATCAACGACAGCTGGAACGTGAGATAGGTCGACCTTCGCCCTGCGGCGGAGAGGCTAAATAGTCCCGCCGGCGCCGGTCGCATTTTCCGGGCGGGCGACCGATATGCGCTTCGTCGTCGGCCTCCCGCCACCATATCCTGTGTACCTACATCGCGGCTTTCGACTGGTCGTACCACACGACTGCGGCAGGTTTATCGTCGAGCGGCAGCGACTCAACGAATTCTGTCGTCACGTTCAGGTGTGCGGCGACGATCTTCGCCGGGTTCGCCGCGAGCCACTTGTTCGCGGAGATGTCGGAGTACGTCGGGTTCTTGAATACCTCGACGTAGATCAGCGTCTCCGTGCCGGTGTTCTGGACATAGTGCCCGGCAACGGCCGGCACTACACCGACGTCACCTGCGGCGAAGTCGAACGTGCGCGCAAGCCCGTTGGAATTGAACACCGTCATCCTCGCCTGGCCCTGGATGTAGTACTGCCATTCCGATCCTGAGGGGTGCCAATGCAGTTCGCGCATGCCTCCGGGCTCAACTTCGACGAACGCGCCGGAAATTGTCTTTGCCGCCGGGAAAACGCTGATGTCGACAATGCGCACACGGCCGGCTTCACTCTCGATCGGCTCCAGCGAGCTCATGTGGAAAGTGAACGGCGAGGGGATCTTTCCTTCGGGCGTCGGTCGGACTTCGGATTCGATTGTTCCGGGTACTTCGCTGGAGAAGATATATTTCTCCTTCTTGGGGAAGTCGCTGATCTCGCCGACCGTTTTCTTGAGGTTCGCGGCGACAACATCCACGGGGGTGTGGGCGAACCAGTCGGAAAGTAAGAATGTGTTGTTCTCTGAGAAGTCGGGTTCGGAGAACACTAATAGGAACTCGCAGCCCTGTTCGAGGGCCTGGATCGAGTGGGGAAGGCCTGACTCGAAGTTCCACAGATCGCCGGCGACGACATCGTCGATGAAATAACGCCCTTTCTCGTCGACGCAGGTGATGCGGCAGCTACCGGCCAGCATGACGCCCCATTCCGCTTCCTTGTGCCAGTGCAGTTCCCGGAATGCG
>JAODAO010000138.1 GCA_025463465.1 Glaciihabitans sp.
GGGATGGAGAGAGCCGCGAGCAGTAGCCCGGCGGCCAGGGGGAGCGGCTGCCCCAACCCGACGTGCTCGTGGACGAGGGTAACGATGGGCCAGTGCACCAGGTAGAGGGAGTAGGAGATGGCGCCGATGAACTGGAGGGGGCGGAGGCCGAGAATCGCGACGGCCCCGCGGGATGGTGCGGCGCGGCCGCTCGCGCTGGTTCCGAAGGCGATGACGGTCGCGGTGCCGATCACGGGCAGCAGTGCGGCCCAGCCCGGGTAGTGCGTCGCGGCCGAATAGGCGACGGCAGGGATAACGACCAGCACAAGGCCGACCCAGCTGAGCGCGTGTGCGAGATAAGTGGGAACGAGTTTGAGAGTGGGCGCGGCCCCCGCGATGAGGGCGCCGACGGCGAACTCCCATGCCCGGGTATGGGGGGAGAAAAATGCGAGTGATGGCGCATCGGCGGTGGCGACGATCCCCGCCACACAGGTGGCCACCGCGATAACACCAACCCCGGTGAGCATCAGCGGCATGCGGCGGCGCGACCCGCGCGTGAGCACGAAGAGTGCGAAAAGCAGTACGGGCCAGACGAGGTAGAACTGTTCCTCCACACCCAAAGACCAGAAATGTTGGAACGGCGACGGCGCCGTGCCCGCAAGATAGTTGGTCTCCCGCACCGCGAACACGACGTTCGGCACGTAGAGGGCCGCGGCGATGCCGTCGTGCAGGATCTCCGTTATCCGCAGGGGCGAGACCACAAAAAAGCTTGCCACCGCGGTGGCCGCGATGGTGACGAGCGCGGCGGGGAGGATGCGCCGGGCCCGCGCGACGTAGAAGCGGAGGAAATGGATCCGGCCGGTGTTGTGCAGGCTTTCCAGCAGGTGGGTGCTGATCAGGAAACCCGAGATGACAAAAAACACGTCGACACCGACGAAACCGCCCGCGGCGAACGGTGCGCCCGCGTGGTTGAGCAGGACCAGGATGATTGCGAGTGCCCTCAAGCCCTGGATGTCGGTTCGGATGGGGCGACGGGAGACGGCCGGGGGAGTGGCCGGCGACCGGGAGGTGACACGGGTGGTGACACGTGCGCTGGTGCTCATCACCACTCCCACCGGGCTCCGGGTGTACCAGCCGCTATGGCGCACCCTGCAACAGACTCACTACGGCCCTCGGATGATAACAACACCCAACAACGGGCACGTGAACAGCGGGTGGCCCCGGGCAATGCGTTCCCGCCGCCACCACGAAACTCGCGGATGACCGATAAATCCGTGCCACAACACGCACACGGGTTGGGTCGGTAGCAGACTCGAAGTGGAAAGTCATCCCCCTTACTCTGGTCTGATGTCTTCAACACCCGACAGCACACCGGCCCTCCAACGGTGGGTATTCTGGCCAGCCGCCGTGATCGTGACGGTTTTTGTCACCTTCGCGATGCTGCTGCCGGAAGCCACCGAGGCGGCCTTTGCGATGATCCAGTCGAGCATCGTCAGCAACTTCAACTGGTACTACGTACTGCTCGCCGCCTTCTTTGTGGTGTTCTGCCTGTGGATGGGCTTCAGCCGTTACGGCAACATTAAACTCGGCAAGGACGACGACAAGCCCGAGTTTTCCCTCGGGTCGTGGTTCTCCCTGCTGTTCGCCGCGGGGATGGGTATCGGCCTGGTGTTCTACGGGGTGAGCGAACCCCTCAACCACTTTGCCCAGCCGCGCCCCGGCGTGACGGGCACCGACAACCAGCTCGCCCAGCAAGCGTTATCGCAGACCTACCTGCACTGGGGAGTGCACGCCTGGTCGATTTACGTGGTCATCGGGCTTGCCCTCGCCTACGCGATCCACCGCCGCGGCCGCCCCGTCTCTATTCGCTGGGCCCTCGAACCCATCCTTGGACGCAGGGTGCGTGGGCCCTGGGGCCACGCCATCGACGTGATCGCCCTGGTGGGAACCCTGTTCGGTGTCGCCACCTCCCTCGGTCTCGGGGTGCTGCAGATCAGCGCCGGGTTGGAAAGCGCGGGAATCGTCGAATCCTCCGAACTGCTGAACGTTGGAATCATCGTTGTGATCACCGGCTTTGTGTTGTTCTCCGTGTTGTCCGGGGTCTCGAAGGGAATGAAGTGGTTGTCTAACTTCAACCTCGCGCTCGCCGCGGCCCTCGTCCTTTTTGTGCTTATCGTGGGCCCGACCCAGTTCCTGCTGCGGGACTTTGTCCAGTCCATCGGTCACTACCTCCAGAACGTTGTTGGCCTCACCTTCAACGTCAGCGCCTTCGCCGGCACGGAGGGCGAGAACTGGCAGGGCGCCTGGACCACCTTCTACTGGGCGTGGTGGATCTCCTGGTCCCCGTTTGTGGGCATCTTTATCGCCCGCATCTCCCGCGGGCGCACGGTCCGCCAGTTTGTGACCGGAGTCATCCTGGTCCCGACCCTGATCACCTTCCTTTGGTTCAGTGTCCTCGGCGGCACCGCCCTCTACTCCCAGCTGCACGGTGAGGGCGGCCTGGTGGGCGCCGACGGCTCGGTCGACGTCGAGAGTGCCTTGTTCGCCGCGCTCGGCCAGCTGCCGGGTGGCACGGTGCTGGTGATCGGGGCGATCATCCTCATCGCCATTTTCTTCATCACCTCCGCGGACTCCGGCTCACTGGTGATGAGCATGATCGCCACCGGAGGCCAGATCGAGCCGAAAGGCTGGATCCGGGTGTTCTTCACCTGCATCACCTCGCTGTTGGCCATCGCGCTGCTGCTGTCTGGCGGGCTGGAGGCACTCAAAACGGCCGCGATAATCATCGCCCTGCCGTTCTCAGTGGTGATGCTCGCCATCTGCTGGGCGACCGTGGTGGCATTCAACCGAGAGTTGCGGGCTTATGACCGGGCACAGAGCGCCGCCCTGCTCGACAAAATTGGCGACTACTACGGGCTCGAGGTGGAGGAGCCCACCGAGCGCGGGGTGTTTGCCGGCTCGCTTCTCAGCAGGCTGCGGCGCAGAAAAGACTGACTCAGCATGTGTCAGGCACGCATCGCCGGCGCAGACAGACGCTGGATGACGCCGTGCACCACCCGGGCGTCGTTGGTCGTCACCCTGTAGGTGTCGCCCGTCACCTGGAGGTTCGCGGCGGTCTCCTTCACGTCGCAGGACGGGCCCACCCAGAGCTCGATTGTTCCCGCCTCGACGACGCGCTCGTAGTCGAGCCCGGTGAAAGCCAGCCGGGCGCTCGGAACATCGAACGAAACGGTCGCCTCCTCGCCGGGGTCGAGATCGAGGCGCTGGTAGGCCAGCAGCTGGGTGACCGGCCGGGTCACACTCGCGTGGACGTCGCGGTAGTAGAGCTGAACCAGGTCGGTGCCCGGGCGCTCGCCGGAGTTGCGAACCTGCACGGTCACCGAAAAGTGGTCTCCTGCCACCACTTCGCTGTCCGATTGCAGCGAGGTCCGTTCGAAGGTTGTGTAGCCGAGGCCGTGGCCGAAGGGCAGCACCGGTGTGCTGTCGGTGCTGGTCACCTCGGATGGGCCGCCGAGGATCGGGTGCAGGTAGGAATACGGTTGCGCTCCGGCGGAGCGTGGCAACGAGACCGGCAGGTGACCGGTCGGGGCGACCCGGCCGGAAAGGACACCGGCGAGAGCCGCGCCCCCCTCCTCGCCCGGGAAGAACGCCTGCAGGACCGCGGCCGGGGCGTGGGGGCCATTCACCGCCCAATCGATGGCGTACGGACGGCCCGAGAGGACGATCATCACGACCGGGGTTCCGGTGGCCTGCACGGCCTCGACCAGTTCGCGCTGCAGGCCGGGGAGTTCGAGGCTTTCAACGTCGTTGCCCTCGCCGACGGTTCCCCGGCCGAACAGGCCGGCCCTGTCACCGACAACGACAACCGCCAGCCCGGCACCTCGTGCCGTTTCCACCGCGGCGTCAATTTCGGAACGGTCATCACCCTCAACGGCCGTGCCGTGGGAGTAGACGAGATTGGCATCGGTGAACTCTGCCAGCAGGCCGTCGAGGACGGTGGGAATTTCGATGCCCGCCGGCACGTCGGGGTGATGGGCCAGGACGTGGTTCACAAACGAATAGCAGCCCATCAGCGCCTCCGATGAGTCGGCGTTCGGGCCGATCACGGCAACCGTGACAGGTGCCTGCACCAGCGGAAGGATCCCGTTGTTGGTGAGAAGCACAACGGATTCTTCGGCGAGGCGGCGGGCCACCCGGCGGTGCTCCGGTGAATCGAGGTCGACGGAGGTCGGCGCCTGGGCGAAGTCGTTGTCGAGCAACCCCAGCTCCTCTTTCTGACGCAGGACCCGCAGTACCGCCCGGTCGACGGAGGCGATGTCGGTGGCGCCCGCGCGGATGCGGTCAGCCAGCGGCGTGAGGAACGCATCGCCCGTGGGCAGTTCCACGTCGATGCCGGCGGCAAGGGCAAGCTCGGCCGCCTGCCCGAGGTCGGCGGCGACTGCGTGCATCAGCTGCAGGAAGGCCACCGAGAAGTAGTCGGAGACAACAACGCCGTCAAAGTTCCAGTCGTGGCGCAGGATGTTGGTCAAGTATTCCGGGCTGGCACCGATCGGCACACCATCGATTTCGGCGTAGGAGTTCATCACCGAGCGCGCACCGCCGTCAAGAATGGCCATCTCAAACGGCGGCAGCAGCACATCGCTGATCTCGCGCCGACCGGCATACACGGGGGCGTGGTTGCGGCCGGCGCGGGAGGCGGAATACCCGACGAAGTGTTTCAGGGTGGCGTGCACACCGGCGCTCTGCAGCCCGCGGACGTAGGCGGTGCCGATCGTGCCAACAACGTAGGGGTCCTCGGCGATGCATTCGTCGACCCTGCCCCAGCGCGTGTCACGGATCACGTCGAGCACGGGAGCGAGGCCCTGGTGGATGCCGAGCTCGCTCATCGAACCGCCGATCAGGCGCGCCATTTCCTCGACCAGGTCGGGGTCGAACGATGCACCCCAGGCCAGCGGGGTGGGGAAGGTTGCAGCCTGCCACGCCGCCAGGCCGGTCAGGCATTCCTCGTGCACGATGGCGGGAATCCCGAGCCGGGTTTCGGTCTTCAGGCGCCGCTGCTCCGCCCACAACCACTGAGCCCGCTCAATCGGCTCGACGGGACGGGTTCCATACACGCGGGTGAGCTGGCCGAGCCCGTGGATAGTGGCGTCCTCGTATCGGGTGGATGCCGTCATCTCACCCGACATCGGGGCAACAACCTCACCACCCTGGTCGACCCAGTAGCCCACGAGCTGGGCGAGTTTTTCTTCGAGCGTCATCGCGGCGACAAGTTCGAGGACGCGTGGGGAAACCGGTGGCAGTTGAGTGGTCATAACGAACGGTGTCTTTCTGTGGTGTCCGGGGAGTCGGCGGGAAGGTGTGGCGGTCGCGAGCGCGACCGGATCAGCCCTTGACCGCGCCGGTCAGTCCGCCGACGATGCGGCGTTCGAAGAAGGCGAAGAAGAGCAACGCCGGGATCATCGACAGGGAGGTGAAGGCGAGCACCTTGGCGGTGTCGACGGAGTACTGCGACGAGAACGCCTGCACCCCGAGCGGCAGCGTGAACGTGGCCTGGTCGTTGAGGATGAACAACGGCAGCAGGTAGCTGTTCCAGCTGGCGATGAAAGCGAGGATGCCGACGGTGATCACACCGGGCATGGCCAGTGGCACCACCATCCGCCAGAAAAAGCCGATGCGGCTGCATCCGTCAATAAAGGCGGCTTCCTCGATTTCGTTGGGGATTGCCCGCAGGAACGGAACGAGGATGATGATCGTGGTGGGCAGGGCGAATGCGATCTGGGGGAGGATGACCCCGCCGAGCGAATTCATCAGGCCCAGGTTTTTCACCACGATGTAGAGCGGGGTAATGGCGACCGTGATGGGAAACATCAGGCCCGCGGCGAACAGCGAATACAGCACGGCGCGCCCCCGGAACCGGTAGCGGGCCAGGACGTAACTTGCCATCAGGCCGAGGAGTACAACGCCGATGGTTGTGGAGCCGGCCGCGATGGTGGAGTTGGCGACCTCCTGCCAGAAAATGCCACCGGTCAGCACGTCGAGGTAGTTTCCGACGTTCCAAGTCTGCGGTAACCCGGCGGGATCAGCGGTGAGTTCGGCGTTGGAGCGGAACCCGCCGATGATGATGAAGATCACCGGTGCCAGCATCGCGATGATCACCAGGACGGCGGCGGCGTAGGCGAGAGGGTTGCCCCAGCGCCGGGGGGCCTTGGTAGGAGCGGAGCCCTGGAGCGGCGCGCGCCCAGTGGTTGTTCCCAGAGGGGCGGCGGTGGTGGTGGTGCTCACTTGGTTGTTCCCGACTGGGTCAGTGCGCCGTCGGTATCGCGGCGCAGAACGAAGCGCTGGTATGCGAGCGCAACGATGAGGGAGATCAGGAACAGCACAACGGCGACCGCGTTGCCGTAACCGAAGTTTCCGGCGTTGCGACCGTTGGCCACCAGGTAGGTGGCCATGGTGGAGGTGCCGGCGGTGGATGCCACGTACTGGCCCCACACGATGTAGACGAGGTCAAACAGTTGCAGCGCCCCAATGATCGACAGGAATGCCCAGATGCGCAGGGTCGGAGCGAGCAGGGGGAGGGTAATGTTGCGCTGGATCTGCCAGAACGACGCCCCATCGATCGAGGCGGCCTCTGCCAGTTCCTCCGGGATGCCCTGCAGCCCGGCGAGGAACAGGATGACGGCAAAGCCCACGTATTTCCAGGTCAGGATCGCCATCAGCGTCCAAATGGCGATGTCCGGGTTGGACAGCCAGTCCTGGGTGAACGAACCGAGTCCGAGTTTCTCGAACAGCCCGTTGAGGGCCCCGTTGCTCTGCAGGATCAGGCTCCACCCCGTGCCGACCACGACCTCGGAGATCACGTACGGAACGAAGATCAGCACCCGGATGAGTGATTGGCCGCGCAGTTTCCGGTTGAGCAGAAGGGCCAACAGGATGGCCGCCGGCCCCTGGAGCAGGAGCGACAGGACGACGATGATGCCGTTGTGGGCCAGCGCCTCCTGGAAGGTTGGATCCTGGACGATGGTGATGTAGTTGCGGATCCCCACGAAGTTGGTGGGGATCCCGTAGCCCTGCCAGCTGAAGAAGCCGTAGTAGGCCGCCATCACCACGGGGAAGATGACAAAAGCGAGGAAGACCAGAAGAGCCGGTCCTACAAGGATGGCTATCTCGAGTGGTTTTCCCGACCGGGTGCCGCGGTTGTTGCGCGGCGCCCGGCGGGTTGCCGTGGGTGGCTGTCCTTCCGGACGACCACCCACGACGTCAGGTCGAGTTGGCTTCGCCGTACTCGCACCAACGGACATATTCGCGTCCCTACGCCTTCTTGGCGGCGTCGTTGACAGCCTGGACGAGCTGCTCGGGACTGCTCTTGCCGGCCAGGAGGTCAACGACCCCCACGCTGAGGGCGTTTCCGACGTTGAGGCCGTAGAGCGTGTCCAGCCACACCGAGACAAACGGGGCCTCGTTGTAGGCGGCGAGGATCTGCTGCAGGTACGGCTCGGTGACAACGGCCTGGGCTGCGGTGTTCACCGGCGGCGTGTTGAAGGCCTTGTAGTAGTTCTCCTGCACATCCGCGGTGGCGAGATAGTTCAGGAAGTCGACACACTCCGGCGGGGCGCCAGCCGAGCACGAGTAGGCGTCGACACCGCCCAGCATCGATCCGGTTTCGCCCTGGCCGCCTGAGATTTCGGGGAAGGGGAACCAGGCGAGGTCGGGCAGGGGCTTCTCGTCCGGGGTGAGGGAGGCGATGACCCCGGGGTCCCACGCCCCCATGAGTTCCATCGCGGCCTGGTGGTTGGCGACCAGGCCGGCCGAGCTGCCAGCGCCCTGCTGGGCGGGGGTGCTCAGGAAGCCGTCGTTGAAGGGCTCGGTGGCGGCGAAGCTCTCGAGGTCCTCACCGGCGGTGACCCAGCAGTCATCGGAGAAGTCCTTGGTGTCAGCGGCCTCCGCCAGCACGTCCGGGCTGCACTCGCGCAGGGCGAAGAAGAAGTACCAGTGGGCGGCCGGCCAGGCGTCCTTGGCGCCGAGGGCGATGGGTGCGACGCCGGTGGCCTTCAGCTTCTCGTTGGCCGCCTCGAGTTCGTCTATGGAGGTGGGGTTCTCGGTGATGCCAGCTTTATCAAAAAGGTCCTGGCTGTAGAAAATGCCACCGGGCAACACGGAGACGGGCATCGCCCAGACCTTGTCGTCGATGCTGTTGGCCACAAACGATCCGTCGGAGATATCGGTGCGCGCCTGGTCGGAGATGGAATCGGTCAGGTCCATCACCTGCCCGGCCGCAACCATGGCGGCGAGTTTGCCGCCGCCGCGCTGCAGGAAGATGTCTGGTGCGTCTCCCGAGTTGAGGGCGGTCTGCAACTTGCCGTCGAGGTCCTCGTTCTGGATGGCCTGCGACTTGATCGTCACCCCGGGGTTGGCGGATTCGAAGTCGGCGATGGTGGAGTCCCAGAACGCCTGGCCCGGGCCCGTGGTGGAATTCTGCCAGAGGGTCATACTCGCGGATCCGTCTGCGGAGCCACCGGAGTCGCCGGCGCTGCAGGCGCTGAGCCCGAGCATTCCGATTGTGAGGATCGCTGATCCTGCGAGGAGCTTTCTCGCCTTCATGGGTGCAACCTGTTCTCTTCGTTGAGTGGGTAGGTGTCCAATTTCCCAAGCGGAAAAGCGACTGTCAAACGTTTTCGAAAAGGTTTTCCATTCTGGCTATGCTGGGGCCATGGCGAAGCGCACAACGATCCACGACGTGGCCGCAGCCGCGGGTGTTTCCGTGGCGACGGTCTCCAAAGCGGTCAACGGCCGCTATGGAATTTCCACGGCCACGGTCAAGCGGGTGATGGATGCCGTGCAGGAACTCGGCTACGAGTCGAGCCTGGTCGCCAGCAGTATGCGATCCCGCCGCACCGGTGTCATCGGCATCCTCGTCGCCGACTTCGAACCATTCAGCGCGGAAATCCTGAAGGGGGTTGGCGCGGCACTGCGGGACTCCCGTTACGACCTCCTCGCCTACAGCGGCTCCGGCCAGCACGAGGGAAGCGGCTGGGAGCGTCGTTCCCTCAGCCGTCTCAGCGGAACCCTGATCGACGGCGCGATTATGGTCACCCCCACCGTGGTCGCGGCATCCACAGACATCCCCGTTGTTGCCATCGATCCGCACACCGGTCGGGCCGGTTTGCCCAGCGTCGAATCGGACAGCTTCGGCGGCGCCCTGCAGGCAACCCGGCACCTCATCCAGCTGGGTCATCGCCGGATCGCATTCATCGCGGGGCGCCCCGACCTGCGTTCGGCCAGCCTGCGCGAGGCCGGTTACCGGCAGGCGCTGGCGGAGGCAAACATCCCCCTCGACCCGAACATGATGCGGGTGGGTTTGTTCCAACGGGAAACCACCCGTAAACCGGCGCTCGACCTGCTGAGACAACCCCACCGCCCCACCGCGGTGTTCGCGGCGAACGACCTGTCCGCCATCGCCGTGATCCAGGCTGCATCCGAACTGGGACTTGAGGTACCGGGCGATCTCTCCGTGATCGGTTTCGACGACATCCCCGAGGCATCGCAAATGACGCCGGCGTTGTCGACCATCCGGCAACCGATGCAGCAGCTCGGAGCGGCAGCGGCGACGATGCTGACGGCCCTCATGAACGGCGAGACGCTGGAGCAAACCCACATCAGGCTGCCCACCCGGCTGGTGCCGCGGATGACCACGGCAGCTCCCCGCCCCGGGCGCTAAGGCCACCCCGCACCCACGGGAAGCCTGTTCATTCGCCGGTGTGCTCGATGTCCATCCGGGCGACCAGGCCGCCGTCCAACGTGTAGAGGTGCTGGACGCGCGTGTCAGAGATGACAACCCCCGAGACGTCCCGCACCACCTGGTGCACATCCACCGCCACCCGACCATCGGGGGAGGTGGTGACGGCCAGCGGTGTGACCGTGGGGTCGACGGCCCTCCACTGCCGAGACCAGTAGTCCGCGACGTTGGCGCGGCCGTGCACAAACCCGCCCTGCCCGCCGTCGGCCCATTCGACGGAGGGGAACAGAAAATCGAATACCTCGGCGATGTCACGCCGATTAAACGCGGCATACAGCCGCTCGATGCGCCGGCGCAGAGCTAAGAAATCCTCCATAACCCGACCATACAAAGGGGGCGCTGCCGAGGGAACCCATTGGCAACGGTGTCGAACACCGCACCTGTTTATCGGTGCCCGGCGCGGGTAGGTTCGAACGGAAGCAACTGCAGTGATTGGGGAAACCATGCGCGAGCTCGTTTATTACATCGCAACCAGCCTCGACGCTTACATCGCGGGGCCACATCATGAGGTGGATGTCTTCCCGATCGAGGGCGATCACATCGACGCGATCCTCCGGGACTATTCCGACACGCTCCCGGGCCACGTCGCCTCTGCGCTGGGCATCACCGCAACCGGTTCCGTCTTCGACACGGTACTGATGGGGTGGAACACCTACCAGATTGGCGTCTCAGCGGGGGCAACCAGTCCTTATCCGCACCTGCGGCAGTTCGTTTTCTCCAGATCACCCGGAACCAACAACAGCCCGAACGACGACCCGTCGCTGACCATTACGGACGAGGACCCGGTCGCCGTCACGCGGAGGCTCAAGGCGGAGCCGACCGGTAGCGCCGTCTGGCTCTGTGGCGGCGGCCAGCTGGCCTCTGTGCTCGCCGGAGAGATCGATCGGCTCATTCTCAAGGTCAACCCGATTGTGCTCGGCGCCGGCATCTCCCTGTTTTCGGGCGGAACATTCTCACCGCGCACGTATGAACTCATCGGCAGCACACCCTATAAATCAGGGGTGCTGATCAACGAGTACCGGCGTGCTGGGGTGACCGAGAGCGCCTAGTCCTAGCCGTCGACCGCCGCAGTCAGGCCGCCAGCGCACCGGGGCCAAGCTCCACGAGCCTAGCCCCGGCATCCCGGTGGAAATTGGCCCGCCGACTAATCGACCAATAGCGTCGTGACCGGCGCGGGGGTGCCCGCCAGTCCCTTCACATTGAGCCAGTCGAGGCAGGTTTCTGCGACATCTGCCCAGCCATGATCCATCGTGAGCGAGTGTCCCTTACCCTCGAATACGTGGTACTCGGTAGACGACGGCCCGTCCGCATACAGTTCGAAAACCTCCCGGGTGACCTTCGCAGGCACCGTATGGTCAACGGTTCCGCTGGTCAGGAGCAGGGGCCCGCGCACGGCACGATGGGTGTCCACCGCCGCGGGAGAGTTGCGGCGGAAGTTCGCCGTTGCGTCCTCGAAGAGCGGACGTCCCGGGCCGGGAATCGCCCAGGCGTCGAACAGGGCGTCGGACTCGTCGATGTCGAGAGCGTTTCCGAAGCTGTAGCCGAACTCGCGGGAGGTGAGGGCCACGGTGCGCTTGATGTTGGCCGGGTTCGCGAGCACCGGGAACCCGGACTTGAGTTGGGAGAACGGCAGGGCCTTCACACCCTTGATCGGTGCGGGGTCAATGGCAATCGCGGCGATCACGAGGTCGTTGGCCAGTAGCTCCTGGGCGATGAGGCCACCAAAGGAATGGCCGATCACGATCGGTTTCACCCCCGATGCCTCGATGATGTCTGCGTAGTGCTGGCAGATGGCTTCGATGCCCACGTTGTTCATCCCCTCGGGGTTGGCGCGGGTGGCTTCGACCGTTTCTGCATCTCCCGGCCACCCCGGGGCGGTCGCGATGTAGCCCTTGCTGGTGAACAGGTCGATCCACGGGTCCCAGGCCCGGGAGTGAACCCAGAGACCGTGGATAAAAAGCACTGAGGGTTGCGACGTCGTAGTCATGCTGCTCCTTCTCTTGCGCGGGTGTTCGGTTTGAGGGCGCTGGGTCGGATGTCCGCACACCGTCTGCGGCCCCGGAATCACAGCGTTTTGATGAGACCGCCGTCGATCAGAAAGTCGGCGCCATTCACGTTGCCGGCACGGTCGCTGGCGAGGAGCAGGACAAGATCAGCGACCTGGTCGGCCTCGGTAAACCTGCCCATGGAGAACCCGCCCTGGCTGGCGATGATCGACGCCTTCGCCGTCTCAAAATCGACCCCGGTCGCTCTGGCAACGGTCGCGGCGATCCCGGTTTCGCCCAGCCACAGTGGTGTGGCGACGGGGCCGGGGGAGATGGTGTTGAAGCGGATGCCCTTCGGCCCGAATTCTTTGCTGAGCGCCTTCGACAGGTTCCAGACCGCGGCCTTCGCCGCCGAGTAGTCCACGACGAAAGGGTCGGGCAGGTAGGCGTTGACCGAGCCGATGGTGACGACGTTGCCGCCGCCCCGTTCGAGCAGCAGCGGCAGCGCCGACCGGGTAGTTCGCACCGCCGCCATCAGGCTGAGATTGAGGGTGCCCAACCAGTCGTCGTCCGTCACGTCTAGAAATCCCGTGGTGCGCGGTATGACGGCGCCCACGTTGTTGACCAGGATGTCGAGCCCGCCGAAGTGCGACGAGCGGGCAACCAGTTCGGCTGGTCCGGTGGATGTCGACAGGTCGACGGCCACCGCGATGGTGCTGCCGGACGCGACGAGGTCATCCAGCTCGGCGGAGCTGCTGCGGGCTCCCGCGACCACCTTTGCGCCCTCCGCGACGAGGGCCTGGGCCACGGCGAGACCGATGCCCTTGCTTGCGCCGGTGACAACCGCGACTCGACCGTCTAGATGGAGGTCCATGAGGTGCCTGCTAACTCAAAATCGTTAGAGGGCTGCGCGGGCTGGCACAGCGCGGCGATCCGGCGCGTTGTGATCGAGACCGTTGCCGGTGGCCGTGGTGCCGAGCGTAGCGAGAATTGGCCCAGCGCCCACATTATGGCCGTCCTACTGGTGCGACTCCTTCAGAGTGCGGTAAGCCTGAAGGGTCTTCGACCAGGGCGATAATCTCAGCGATGCCACATACCTGGCGGGACTCGATTCGAGGGTGTCTTGACCCGGTCGATTCACCGTCGGTCAGTGCCCGTGCTCGAGGTTCCAGACCGGGAACGGGTCGCTGTAGGTTTGCCATTCCATCGGCCCGGCCACCAGTTCCTCGTTGGTCAGCAGGCAGGAATCCAGCACCAGGGTGATGTAGTCGCGGTTCAGGTCGCGTCCAAAAAATACCAGTTCCTGGCCGCTGGGGGTCTCGCCGTCCCAGCTGGTCATCGCGGTCGGGTCGAGCGCGAGGACCGCCCCGGCTGTCGACCAGGAGCCGACCCGGTCGGCACGGGAGGCGAGGCGCACAAGTCCGCGGCTGCGTAAAATCAGCCCGGCCTCGGCCGGCTCCAGCCAGTTCTCGACCGCCGTTGACAGCCGCCCGGGGTGGAACGGGCGCGGATCCCGGTACACCAGCGCGCTGATCCGGCGGTGGGTGAGGGGAAGACCCGCGGTGCCGGACAGGTGCAGCATCCACCCCATCGTGCGTCCGAGGTGGTCCGTCGACGCCGGTGCTGTCGCATAGCCGATCCGCCGGTAGGTGTCGTTGGCCGCGAGCTGCAGGATGCGCGCAGTGGGGTTCAGTGCCAGCAGCAGCCCGCGGATCTCGCCGCGCTGCTGCGCCGTGACCGCGTCGAGGCCGGAGACCGTGATGGTGGTCGCGATCTCCAGCTGAAGGGCGAGCGCCTCGCTGGTGCCCATCACCGGGTCCGGGCCCTCGCGGAAGAAGTTCTGGCGGATGTCGGCGGCCGTGGTGGCGGTGATCAGGTCGCGCAGCCTGATGTCCCGGGTGGTTGGGATGCGGGTCGCGCCCATCGCGGAATTCGCGGGGGAGTCGGCGGCGACCGGGCGCCGCTCGGCGAAGAGGCGTTGCAGCACCAGCGCCACCTCGACCACGTCGGCCTGCGCTGCGAGCTCGATCACCATCGAGCCGACCTCGGGATCGTTCGCGACCTGCTCGAGCCGGGCGGCCAGGTCAATGGCGAAGTTGGGGTCGTCCTCGTTTGGCCAGATGACCTCGTTCAGGCTGGCGCGGTCGTTCATCCCGGAGCCGGCCGGTGCGCCGAGGGTGCGCACAACGCGGGCTGTCAGTTCGTCCCGCAAGCCCGCCACCAGCGTCACCATCATGGGGTTCGATCCCGGGTTGGATTCCACTGGCTAGACCTTTTCACCGTCGTTGCGGCCGATGCCACACTCCCACCTTATATGAGAATGACTATCAATAGGACGTGGCGAGATGAGACCAGTGATGACGGGACCGGAGGAGACGGGACCAGAAGAGACGGGACAGAGGAGGCGGGACGAGACGAGACGGGGCGAAGCGGGATGTCGGTGGACTACGAGCGACGCCCATCCAGGCTGTGGGCGGGCGCCCTGCCGGCGAGGACGTTTGTGATCGCCGCGCCGAGCCGGGTGGCTCCCGCGGCGAAATAACTGGTGGTCAGCGCGCCCGTGTGGGCGGTGGCCATCACCCGGGGGTGCGTCGCGAGCGGCCCGTCGGCGGGATACGGTTCCGTGGGGAACACGTCGAGGCCGAGGCCGGAGAGGTTCCCGCGGTCGAGGGCCGCGAGGCAGGCCTCGTTGTCGACCGCGGCTCCCCTGGCCACGTTCACCACAAAGGCGCCCGGCTTGATGGCCCGCACCAGTTCGGCGGACAGCACCGCCGGCTGCCCGGTCGTGTGGGTTGCCGCCATAATCACCGCGTCCGCCG
>JAODAO010000037.1 GCA_025463465.1 Glaciihabitans sp.
AACTCGGTGTCGTTCGCCTTGGCTACGGCGTCCGCCTCGTCGGTGAAGGTGGTGATGCTGAGCACCGGGCCGAAGATCTCCTGGCTGAGAATGTCGCTGCCTGGCACAACCCCGGTCAGCACGGTGGGCTCGTAGAACGTGCCGTCGCCGTCGATGGCCGACCCGCCCGTCAAAACGGTGGCGCCGCGGGACACCGCGTCGGTGACGAGGTCGTTAGCCTTGGCCACGGCGGCCTCGTTGATGAGCGGGCCGATGCCAACACCCTCCTCTGTCCCGCGTCCGACCTTGAGGGCCTTCACGCGCTCGGTCACCCGGGCGGCGAACTCGTCGGCGATGGACTCGTGAACGATGAAGCGGTTGGCGGCGGTGCACGCCTGGCCGACGTTGCGGAACTTGGCCAGCATCGCGCCATCCACCGCCTTGTCGAGGTCGGCGTCTTCGAACACCACAAACGGGGCGTTGCCACCCAGTTCCATGGACGTGCGCAGCACACCGTCGGCCGCCTGCTTCAGCAGGGCGACGCCCACCGGGGTGGAGCCGGTGAAGCTGAGCTTGCGCAGGCGCGGGTCGGCGATGATCGGGGAGCTGACCTCTTTGGCGTTCGAGGTGGTGACGATGTTGACCACACCGGCCGGTACACCGGCGTCGGCGAGAAGCTGCGCGAAGTAGAGGGTGGTGAGCGGGGTCAGCTCGGCCGGTTTGACTACGGCGGTGCAGCCGGCAGCCAGCGCCGGGGCGATCTTTCGGGTGGCCATGGCGAGGGGGAAGTTCCACGGGGTGATCAGGAAGCAGGGCCCAACCGGAAGGTGGGTGACGATGACGCGGCCCGTCCCTTCGGGGTTGCTGCCGTAGCGGCCGCTGATACGCACGGCCTCCTCGCTGAACCAGCGCAGAAACTCGCCACCGTAGGCAACCTCGCCACGGGCCTCGGCCAGTGGTTTGCCCATCTCGAGGGTCATCAGCAGGGCGAATTCCTCGGCACGCTCCTGCAGCAGGTCAAAGGCCTTACGCAGGATCTCGCCGCGCACCCGAGGGGGCGTCGCCGCCCAGCCCTCCTGCGCGGCGACCGCTGCGTCGAGCGCACGGATGCCGTCCTCAACCGAGGCGTCTGCGATGGTGCGGATGACGGCGCCGGTGGCCGGGTCGAGCACGTCGATGCTGCGTCCCGAGGTCGAATCCACCCATTCCCCGCCGATGTAAAGCTGGTTGGGCACGGCCGCGAGCAGTGCAGCTTCTGAGGTGGTCGTAGTTTCAATGGACTCAGTCATGTCAAACACCCGTTTCAGTAGAGGTGGGGGATGTGTGGTTCGATTGCGCGGCACCGGTAGGCGCAGCATGGGTAGACGCGGCATGGGTAGACGCGGCGCCGGAAGGCTCGACCGCGATGCCGGCGGCCTGCAGTTCGACGAGGGTGGCGGCGCTGCTCTCGGCGGCGACCCCGGCGACCAGGTCGGTCAGCACACGGGTGGCGCGGTTGGTGCCGGCCGCATCGAGGGCGGATTCGCGCACGCAATAGTCGGTCGCGATGCCCACAACGTCAACGTCGGTGACGCCGAGGCGGTCGAGCGTCTCCGCGACATCCACCCCGTCTTCCGTGATGCCCTGGAAGATCGAGTACGCGGGTTTGCCCTGGCCCTTTGTGATGTGAATGTTGACAAGGGACGTGTCGAGCGCGGGGTGGTAGTCGGCGCCGGGAGTACCGGCGACACAGTGCCGCGGCCAGGTGACCACAAAGTCGGGGTCGGCGTCCGTGGCGAAGTGACCGCCGTTGTCGTCGTCTGCGTTGTGCCAGTCGCGGGAGGCCAGCACAACGTCATACGTGTCCGGATGCGCCAGCAGATAGGTGGTGATGGATGCTGCGACCGCGGCGCCGCCATCCACCCCAAGCGCCCCGCCCTCGGTGAAATCGTTCTGAACGTCGATGACGAGCAGTGCACGCACCATGGTGTCGTTCCGTTTCTCGTAGCTGGCTAGTTGTTGGTGAGGTTGCTGCCGCAGGCCTGGATCGCGGCGACGAGGGTGTCGAGGGCGGTGTTGGCGTCGTCGTTGATGGTGTTGCCGGTCGCGACGAAGGCGAAGGCCAGGGGCGTTTCATCGGCGGAGTTGATCACGCCGGCGAGGGAGCGGGACCCGTTGACAGCTCCCGAGGCGGCGCTGACCTGGCCGGCGGCAGAAGCGTTGTCCCCGGTGAAGCGGCCGGCGAGGGAGCCGGTCTCTGCGGCGATCGGTAAGCCGAGCAGGACGGAGGCGAGGGGTTCCTCACCGCTGACCTTGGCCATCAGGTGGCTGAGGAAGCTGGCGGGCACCGCATCGGCGTTGGACAGCCCTGACCCGTCGCGGATGGTCAGGTCGCTGGTATCGAGGCCGAGGGCTTTCAACACCTGGGGGATGGCTTGCTGCAGCGAGGCCGCGGATCCCCCGAAACCTGTCTCAACCGACAGGACCCGGGCGACGGCCTCGGCCAGCGTGGCGTCGTTGTTCGACAGCATCTGCTGCACCAGCGTCGACAGCGGGGCGGAATTGACCTGGCCAAGCAGCGTCGCGCCGTTCTCCGCCTTGCCCTCGCGGATGGTGATGTCGTCCGGGTCGAGCCCGAGGGCCTTGGCGAAAGCGATGCCGGCCCGCTTGATCGGCTCGGTGCTGCGCGGACTGACCTGCGCCCGCGGGTCGTCGCGGTCGCCGTCGACCTGCAGCGCGGTGACCTCGGAGAGGCTGCCGCCGGTCTGCAGGGAGCGGTCCCAGGTGCTGTTCCAGCGGTCGGCCTTGTCCCAGTAGCTCGCGTCGAGCACGATCTGGGTGATCTTTTTGCCCGGGTGCGCTGCTTCGAAGGCGACCAGGGTGCTGGTGGCCAGGTCGTCGAGTTTGGCGGCGCCGGCGTAGACACTCTCCTCGCCCTCACCAAGGGCGGTCAGGGTGGGGTCTCCCCCGCCAACGAGCACAATCGTGCCGGTGCTGTTGCTGTCGAGAACGGAGGTGGACAGGCGGTAGTCAGCACCGAGTTTGGACACGGCGGCGGTCGCCGTCAGGGCCGCCATCGCGCTGCCAGGGGCGCTGATGTAATCGGGGGTACGGCTGAACACCGTCTCCCCCGTCATCACGTCCACCACGGATCCGCGAAGGGTGCCGAGCGCAGCATCCACCGCCTGGGGCGACACCGTGCAGCTGCGCACGGGGGTCGCCGCGGGAATCACCGCGGGGCTCGTACGACCCGGAGCGTTGGTCACAACGGGGGCGGGGGTCGCACTCGCGGCGATATCAGCGCGGGTAGCGGAGGCGCCGGTCATAAAACCGGCGCTCACGGCACCGGCGGACGCCAGGAGGAACACAATGGCCAGGGCCGAGGCGACAACGGTGAACCGGTGGCGCGCCAGGAAAGATGTGGAGGGCTCGGTCACCCTCCCCATGATACCGGGGGTGTTCGTGCGGTCGCTGGGCAGACGGCGCTGACCGGTGCGTTCTGGCTAGTCGTCGCTGGAATAGCGCAGCCCAATCTGGGCGCGAATCTCGTCGAGGGTCTCCATGATGGCAACGCTCTCCGAGGGCGGCAGAACGGTGCCGCTGGTGAGCCCGGCACGCACCAGGCGTTCGAGTTCCCAGGCCTGGTACTGCATTCCGCGGCTGTTCACGTCGGCGTCGAAGCCCTCGATCACCACGTTGTCCGCGTTGTAAACGAGGAAGCTGGTCGGCGCGTACCAGGTGGCCGCGATCTCGATCCAGCCGTCGGTGCCGAGCACAACCGCCGAGTTCGGCCCCGCGGTGTCCAGCGCGAACTGCAGCACCGCCTGCTGGCCGTCGGTGTAACCCAGGGTGACGCTTGTCTGCCGGTCAACGCCGGTGGATGTCGCGCTGGAGATCGCTGAGATCGTGGACGGTTTGCCGAAAATGTCCCAGGCGAAGGAGATCGGGTAGATGCCGAGGTCGAGCAGCGCGCCGCCACCGAGTGCCGGGTCGTTGATGCGGTGCTTCGGGTCGGAGGGAAGCTTCTGGTTGTGGTCGGCGAGGACGGTGCGCACGTCACCGATGGTGCCCTCAGCAATGAGTTCGCGCAGGCGCACCATGTGCGGCAACCAGCGGGTCCACATGGCCTCGAGTACCACGAGTCCTCGGGACTCGGCGAGTTCAACGATCTGCCTGGCCTGGTCGGCGTTCATCGTGAACGCCTTCTCAACCAGAACGTGTTTGCCGGCGTTCAGGGCGGCGATGGCACCCTCGAAGTGGAACGGGTGCGGAGTAGAGACATAGACGGCGGTGACCGAAGGGTCGGCGAGGAGGGCGTCGTAGCTGCCGTGGGCCACGGGGATACCGTGCTCGGCGGCGAACGCGTCGGCTGATTTCTGGCTGCGCGAACCTACGGCGGCGACGGTGAACCCGTTTTCGCGAAGGTCCGTTGTGAACAACGTGGCGATGTAGCCCGTCCCCAGGATTCCCCAACCGATGTCAGCGCCCACGTGTTCCGTCCTTCCGCGGCAGACCATTCTGCCCAGCGGTGCCTACGTTAGCGGTTCCCGGCGCCGGAAATCTGGGGGCGTGACCGAATAGTGTACCAAGCGCGGTGCCGGAGCAGTGCGTACTCCGAAGCAGCGCCTACTTCAAACTAAACGTTTGACCTGGGCTGTGGGGTGGTTCTGCCGGGTTCGCTGGTCAGGTACATGCCCTGCGGCAGGTTTGCCGAGGTAGTGAGGGCGTCGAGCCATTCGCGGTTGATCGTGTGGCGCTCGCTGGTCGAGAACTTGAAAAAGAGGGGGATGGAGCTCTCCAGCCAGATGCTGCTTCGACCGTTGCCCACGGCGGGGTCATCTTTCCAGGAGAAGAAAAACGCTTCGCTGCGACGCAGTTTCGCGTTGATCACGAGGTGCACATGGCTGAGGGTGCGGTCGTCGAACTCAATGACGAGTCCAGAATCGCCGTACAAAAGACGTCCCATAGTCATCGGGCCTTTCTGCGCTTCAGCGGGCTCGAACGGCCGAAAACCCGGCGTTTTTGCAGTGTATCCGCTGAGTTCCGAGGGCATTTATTCGGGTCGAAACGGTTGACAAAGGGCTAATTCACACACGTTCCATTGCTGAGCAACCGTCGGCGTTGATGCGCTTCGTATTCGAGTATTACTTACTTACAGCATGGTCTCGACCATGCTGTCTCTGCTGTATGGCCCCAGACGCCGGCTGCCGCCAAGCACAAATCGGTGACGCGCAGATCTGCGACGATGGAACCATGGCCGGCAGCGTCCGGTCGCAACGGAGGGGAATGTGATGGATAACCACAACATCAATAACCACAGCACGGAAGACTACGGCGATGGCTCGTGGATGTTCGTGACCTTCGAGGTTCCGGACGACATCACCGTGGCGACCCCGCGTGTGCTCGCCGCCCTGCCGAACCCGTTTTACGACGTGATGCCCGGCGAGATCACGATCCTGCCCGACATGGACAAGGACGACCACGTCAGCATCAGCCTCGACGAGACCGGCAACATCGCCATCGACGGTGTTGAGGACTTTCCCGGCTGGGACCGCAACACCAAAAACGCGGTCGTCTCGATCCTGCATCGCCTCTGGTTCATCCTCGACGACCGCCCGGCGCCGATCGAAGCCGGCGAGACCCTGTTCGCCGAAGCCGTGCTCGCTCGCAACCCGGAGGTGCGCATCCCCGTCGAGGGATCACTCACCCAACTGACCCTGCCGATCCGGTTGTCCGTCGAGGTCGAGGGAACAGCCCTCGCCGACATCGACGAGGCAGAACTGGACGGCGTCGCCGAACTGTCCGCCTACGACGTCACCGCCGAGCTGGTGCTGATCCTCGCCGGCCTGCGCGAACGCGACTACGAGTAGCCGCTGGCCCCACCCGTAGGCCCCGCCATTCGGCCCCACCCGTAGGGTTGGTGCATGACCGTCGAACCTCTCGCTGCGGAAACGCAGACCACCAACCCCGCCGAACTTATGGACGGGGTCGATGAAAACCTCTGGCTTGAGGACATCTACGGCGAGCGCCCCCTGGCCTGGGCAGCGGAGCAAAGCGCGAGCACTCTCGCCAGATTCGCCTCCCCCGGTTTTGATGCCCTGACCGGCCGCCTGCTCGACGTCATCGACTCCGACGACCGCATCCCCATCGTCTCCCGCCGCGGCGGCTTCCTCTACAACTTCTGGCGCGATCGCAATCACCCGCGTGGGCTGTGGCGACGCACCACCCTCGACAGCTACCGCTCCGACGCGATCGAGTGGGATGTCCTGCTCGACGTCGACGCGCTCGGTGCCGCAGAGGACACCCAGTGGGTCTTCTCCGGGGCGCGCCTGCTGCCAAACGACTTCGGCCGTGCGCTCATCTCGCTCTCCCCCGACGGTGGCGACGCCGTCACCGTGCGCGAGTTCGATCTCGACAGCCGCAGCTTTGTGGCCGACGGGTTCATCGTGCCAACCGCCAAAAGTGTGTTCTCCTGGATCAACCGCGACACCATCTACCTCGGCACCGACTTCGGGCCCGGCAGCATGACCGACTCCAGCTACCCGCGCACCCTGCGCAGGCTCCGCCGCGGCCAGGCCGTCCACGAGGCCGAGCTTGTCCACGAGGTCGCCACCACCGACCTCGAGGTCGTTGGCCAACACATCCACACCCCCGGCTTCGAACGTGACCTCGTCGTCGAGATCCTCGACTTCTATCGCAGCCGCACCCTGCTGTTGGTGGATGATTCGCTTGTACTCATTGAGGTGCCAGAGACCGCCGATGTCAGCATCCACCGCGAGTGGCTGCTTGTGCAGCCGCGCGAGGACTGGACCGTCGGCGGTACCACCCATTCGACCGGCAGCCTCCTCGCCATCCCCCTGGACAGCTTCCTCGCCGGCGAACGCGATTTCACCGTACTCTTCACTCCCAGCGAGAGCACCGCCCTGGAATCCTGGAGCTGGACGAACAGCGCCCTCATCCTGACGCTGCTCACCAACGTCTCCTCCCGGCTGCTGGTGCTCGACCCGGCCAACGGCTGGGCCAGTTCGCAACTTGCCGGAGTGCCGGCCCTCAGCACCGTCCGGGTCATCGACACCAACCCGGACGGCAGAAACCCCGACGGCACCGTCTCTGACAGCGCAGACGAGTACTGGTTGCACACCACCGGATTCATCACTCCGCCTGCCGTGCTGCGCGGAGTCATCACCCTCGGCGGCGACGGCGGAGACTCCGCCGGGGCCAGCACCGGCGACGCCGAACTGGTGCGATCCTCCCCCGCGTTCTTCGACACCACGGGCCTCGAGGTGCAGCAGCACTGGGCCGTCTCAGCCGACGGAACCCGGGTGCCGTACTTCCAGGTTGGCGCCAAGGCACTGGTCGCCGACGGTTCCCACCCGACACTGCTCAGCGGTTACGGCGGATTCCAAACATCACTGCTGGCCAACTACAGCGGAGTGATCGGCCGCGCGTGGCTGGAACGGGGAGGCGTCTACGTGCTCGCGAACATTCGTGGTGGTGGCGAGTTCGGCCCCGCCTGGCACACCCCGCCCTGAAGGAGAACCGCCCACGCGCCTACGAAGACTTCGCCGCCGTCGCCAGAGACCTCGGTGCCCGGGGAATCACCGTGCCGGCTCGGCTCGGCTGCGAGGGGCGCTCCAACGGGGGACTGCTGGTCGGCAACATGCTGACCAGCTACCCGGAACTGTTCGGCGCCGTTGTATGCGGCGTGCCGCTGCTCGACATGAAGCGGTATACCCACCTGTCCGCCGGGGCGTCCTGGATCGCCGAGTACGGTGACCCCGACATCGCGGAGGAATGGGAGTTCATCAAGGACTTCTCGCCGTACCAGCTGCTGAAGCCGGATACCAACTACCCGACGACCCTGCTCTACGCCGCCACCAGCGACGACCGCGTCGGCCCGGTACAGGCCCGCAAGATGGCC
>JAODAO010000070.1 GCA_025463465.1 Glaciihabitans sp.
AACGAGGGTGGGCCAGCTTCCGCTCGGGACGTTGATGATCAGGCCGCCGGGACGCAGGGTGGCGAGGCTGCGGGTTCCTGTGTCCGCGTGGACGTTACCAACGAGGTCAACGACCACGTCGACGTTGAACACCATGTTCTCGAACCGGGTCGCCGTGTAGTCGATGACCTCGTTGGCGCCCAGCTTACTGAGCCAGGCGAGGTTGCGGCCGGATCCGGTCGCGATGACGTGTGCGCCGAAGTAGCGGGCGAACTGGACGGCAAAATGGCCAACGCCCCCGGCGCCCGCGTGGATGAGGATGCGCTGTCCCTCGTGTGCTTTGGCAATCTCCACGATGATGCCCCAGGCGGTAAGGGCGGCGACCGGCACTGCGGCGGCCTCCAGGTGAGAGATGGACGCCGGTTTTTTGGCCAGGCTCAGGCTCGGTACCGTCACGTATTGTGCGTAACTTCCACCGAAGCGTGGCACCATCACCATCCCGTAGACCTCGTCCCCCGGTTTGATCGGGTGTGCCTCAAACGGAGACTCGACAACGATCCCACTGAAATCCTGACCGAGCACCGCGGGGAACGTGGTGATCTCGGACGAGACGACGTTGCCGGCCCGGGTCTTGGCGTCGATCGGGTTCACCCCGGCAGCGATCACCTTGACCAGAAATTCGGCGCTTATCCTGGTGGGCATTTCACAATCGGCGATCGTCAGGACCCCCGGCCCGCCGGTCGCCGCCATTGTGATGGCTCGCATCGTTGTCATAGTTTCGGCCCTCCCGTCCTGACTACCCAGTAAACGCGGTCAATGAGTCCACGTTGTTTCCGAGAGGTCACCTCGATGCAAACTTTGGAGCGGCTACGATTGCGCAATGACGATCAGCGCTGCCCGCTCCCGCCCTCTCGGAGGTGGTGACCCAGTCCGGGGTGCATCGGTTTCCCGCCCAAGCGGCGGGTACAGCCGCCCACAGGTCCAGGCGAATGTGGCGGATGGCACAGCGCTACGGTGACGCGGCGGCGGGAATAGGCGGCGGCGTCCTTGTTCTCCTCGCCCTTGCCCTGATCTGGATCTCACGGCTGTCGATGTCTCGCGACGTGTACGTCAGCGAGATGGGGGCAACCGGGGAGCCAACGGCGCGGCTGTTCCAGATCGCCCTCCTGCTGGTCGTCGCGGGCGGCAGCCTTATCGCCTTCGCCAGCCGAACCATCCACACCCGTGTGCGCGTGCTGCGGCTCTGGACCCCGGCCATCTCACTCTGGCTCGCCTGCGGATTTTTCCTGGTCGCCTCCCAAGCCACCTGCACGCCGGGCTGCCCCGTTCCGTTCAGCGAACGGTTCACCCTCCAGGACTTCGTCCACATCTTCTGTGCGGTGCTCGCGTTCGCAGCAGCCTGCTGGGCGATGCTGCAGGTGTCATTTGCCCGGCACCAGCGCCGTCTCATCCTGCTGTCGCGGACCTGCTGCGCTGCGGTTGCCCTCATCGCCGGTGCGGGTGGCATCCTGTCGCTGATCAATGTCGCCACAGTTTTCGGCAGTCGGCTCGAATTCGTCGCAACCACGATCGCGATCGGCTGGGTGGCTGCATACGGGGCTGTGATCGGTGCGGGTCACTTGGCCCCAGCCGCACCTCGCCGGAAAGAAAACATCCCCCAACCCATGGCATCTGCGCCCTCGGCGTGATTACGCCTGGCCTGCATCAGCCCGCGCGCGCCAGGACGGTCGGCGCCGCTGCTTCAGTGACGGATGATGTCAAGAAGGCGGTTGGCTAAACCAACCAGGATGTGGATCTCGTTGTCGTCCCGGTCGATCCAGCGGCACAACGGGTCGCCGGGGACGGGCACAAAGTCCTGGTGCTGTTCCCACACGAGCAGGGTGCGGTCGGCGCCGAGTACGTACTGCTGCCACCAGATCTGGCGGAGGTAGGAGCGCGGTATTGTGCGCCACACACTCGAAGTGGTTTTGATCTCTGCCAGCTCAACCGCGCCGCCACGTGCCACCACGCCATCCGGAGTGGCGAGGTGCAGGGGCTGTCCGTGTGCGTGGAACAGGGTGCTGCTCGGTGCGATCCCATGATTCGCCAACACCCAGCGTGCGATCTCGGGTTCCCGGGCTCGACCGTGGTCGGTATAAGCGTTTCCGCCGAATCCCGAGCCGTTCAGCTTCTCGTAGGCAACGGACTGCACCGCTTTGACGCTCGACAGCCTGGCGACGTCCGTTGCGGTGACCCCACGGGAACGCGCGCGGAGCCAGGCAACACGGTCCTCGGAGTTCGCCACGACGCGCGACCGGTGGTCCGGCGCAGGCTCGTCCCAGAGCGAAAGCATCGGCTGTACAAAGGTCACCTCACCATTGTCCTCTTTGATCGGCGTGGCGGGGGACCCGCATCCCCCTGACTGGGGGTGTGTCCCCCTATTGACCGACATTTCTTGTACCCGTTAGTGTCGGTCATAGTGAGGACAGGACGACCTGTCCCCGAGGTGTTCGAGGTGCCGGTGTTATCCGTGCCCGAGGAGGAGAGCCATGCTTCGTCGCAGACGCGGGATTGCCGTTGCAATCGCGATCCTCTGCGGGAGTGCCTCCAGCGTAATGATGGTGTTGCCTGCCACCGCGGCTGTGGGCCAGGACATTTCGCCGTTCTCGGTAACCGCACCCGAACCACCGGACACCCGGGCGACGTTGGTGGAGCCGACCCCGGCGGGTAATACCGATTCCGTGGTCACCGATCACACGAACAAAAATGAGACGCCGGTCGCGGAATCACCCGCCCGCCAGGTCACCCCGCTGATTATGGTTACCGGCCTCGCGATGCTGATCGGCGCGATTTACCTGATGATGCGATCGGGAAGCTCCAGGCGCAACGCCGTCCGCGAATAAACTTCCGGCGTTCACAGGTGCGTCATAGGAACTTCCCAATAATGGGAGTATGACCACTTCCCCTTCCGGCTCCCATCACTCGTCCGCGGCAGCGCAACCGCAGGTGCGACGGGCCGACGGCAGCCCTATCCGCGCGGTGGTCGTTGACGACGAAGACGCGTTGACCGACCTCCTCTCCATGGCGCTGCGTTACGAGGGTTGGGACGTGAGGCTCGCCTCCGACGGCCAGAAGGCCCTCAGCGTCGTGCGGGAATTCCGCCCGGACGTGATCGTCCTCGACATCATGCTGCCGGACATCGACGGGCTGCAGGTTCTCTCGCGCCTGCGGGCCGATGGCAACCAGACGCCCATCCTGTTCCTCACGGCCAAGGACTCCCTCGACGATCGCATCGCCGGTCTCACCGTCGGAGGGGACGACTACGTGACAAAACCGTTCAGCCTGGAGGAACTGGTGGCGCGCCTGCGCGCCCTTATCCGCCGCTCCGGGCTCACCACCGAGGACAGCGCAGACTCCTACCTCGTTGTGGGCGACCTCGAACTCGATGAGGACAGCTACGAGGTGCGACGCGGCGGCGAACTGATCGAGCTGACCGCCACCGAGTTCGAACTGCTGCGTTACCTTATGCGCAACCCTCGGCGGGTGCTCAGCAAGATGCAGATCCTCGACCGCGTGTGGAGCTATGACTTCGGCGGCAAGTCGAGCGTTGTGGAGATATACATCTCATACCTGCGCAAAAAAATCGACTCCGGTCGACCCGCCATGATCCACACCGTGCGCGGAGTCGGGTACGTCCTCAAGCCCACCCGATGAAGCTGGAAATGCCGCGGCAGAAGTGGACCCTCCGCCGCCGCCTCGTTGTCAGCATCGTCGCCCTGGTGATGCTGATGGCCCTCGGAACGGGAGCCGCAAGCATCGTGGGCCTCGACCGCTATCTCGTGCAGCAGGTCGACCGCCAATTGAGCGTCGCCCAGAGCAACAACAGCCTCGGCCGGAACGGCCCAAGCGGAGGACCCTTCGGCGGTGATTACACCGCAACGGACGTGCTGGGCCGTGGGTTACCCATCAACGCCTTCGCCCTGGTCGTCGAGGACGGCACGATCATCAGCTCGGGAATCATTGGGCTTCTGGAGGACGAGCAACCCACCCTCACCGAGGCGCAGGTCGACCGGCTGTTTGCTGTCGAACTTGACAGCGGTGGTGCCTCAGTCAACCTCGGCTCAACTTTCGGAACTTATCGCGTCATCGCCTATACGCTGCCCAACGGCAACGAGGCCATTGTTGGCCTCCCGCTGTCCGAGGTGGAATCCACCGTCTCCCAGTACCGCGGCTTTGTGATCCTGATCTCCGCACTCGGAGTGGTCCTCGTCGCCCTTGCCAGCTTCTTCATTGTCTCCCTGGCCCTGCGGCCGCTGCGTCGCGTCGCCGCGACGGCGACCCAGGTCGCCTCGCTGCCCCTCGACCGCGGCGAAGTTGACCTCAGCGTGCGCGTCCCCGACGAAGACACCGATCCACGCACCGAGGTCGGACAGGTGGGTGCTGCCTTTAACGGCATGCTCGGCCACGTCGACGCTGCATTGCGTTCCCGCCAGGCGAGCGAGAACAAGGTGCGCCAGTTTGTCGCCGACGCCAGCCACGAACTGCGCACGCCGCTCGCCTCCATCCGTGGCTACGCGGAATTGACCCGTCGGAGCGGCCACACTCTGCCCGTGGACGTCAGCCACTCCATGGCGCGGGTCGAATCGGAAGCCGTGCGGATGACCTCCCTGGTCGAAGACCTGCTGCTTTTGGCCCGCCTCGACGAGGGCCGCGAGCTGGAAAAGCAACCCGTGAACCTCGGCAACCTGCTGGTTGACTGCATCAGTGATGCCTACGCGGCCGGGCCCGAGCACGACTGGGACCTGGACGCGCCGGACGAGGGCATTGTGGTGCCGGGAGACCAGCAACGCATCCACCAGGTCTTCGCCAACCTGCTCACAAATGCGAGGGTGCACACCCCGGAGGGAACAAGGGTGGCTGTACGACTCTTTACCACCGACGCGGGCGCCGCCGTCGTCACCATCACCGACAATGGTCCCGGCATCGCCGAGTCCGTCCAGGCCACGCTGTTCGAACGCTTCGCGCGGGCGGATTCGTCCCGATCCCGGCTCGCCGGAAGCACCGGCCTCGGACTTTCCATTGTCCAGGCGGTTGTCACGGCGCACGGGGGATCGGTGTCCGTCAGCAGTACGCCGGGAGCCACCGAATTCAGGGTGGAGCTGCCGCGGGCGACCACTCGGTCGTCCACCAGCCAAACGGAAGCGTCGATGGCAGACTAAGACCTACTCAAGGGAGAGAAATGCGAATTGCAGTTACCGGTGGCAACGGAAAGCTCGGCCGTGCGGTTGTGGCGAGGTTGGTCGAATCCGGTCATACCGTACTGACCCTCGATGCCGTTGGGCAGGTTGGTGACAGCTTCACACGAATCGACCTGGCCGACTACGGACAGGTCGCCGACGCGCTTGCCTCGGTGGACAACCGCCACAGCGGGCTCGACGCCGTTGTGCACCTCGCAGCGATACCCGCCGGCGGGCTCGCCCCGGATTCCGCGACATTCCACAACAACATCTCCGCGACCTTCAACGTCTTCCAAGCCGCCCGGCGCGCTGGCATCAAGCGGATTGTGTATGCCTCCAGCGAGACACTGCTTGGCATACCGTTTGAGATCGACCCGCCGTACCTTCCCGTCGACGAGGACTATCCGTCCCGGCCCGAGTCGATGTACGCGGTGGTGAAGCACCTGGAGGAGGAACTGGCCAGCAAGCTGGTGCGGTGGGACCCGGAACTCAGCATCATTGCGCTGCGATTCTCCAACGTGCTGGATGCCTCAGACTACGAGCGGGTTCCCGGCTACCAGGACGACGCGCGCCTGCGCAGCTGGAACCTCTGGGGGTACATCGACACCCGGGACGGTGCCCTCGCCGTGGAAAACGCCCTCGCTGCAGACCTGCCCGGCTTCGACACCTTCATCATTGCTGCCGCCGACACCCTGATGGAGCGTCCGAGCGCAGAGCTCGCGGCGGAAGTCTTCCCCGACGTCGCGTTCCGCCGACCGGTTGAAGGCGGCGCAACACTGCTTTCCATCGATAAAGCGCGTCGAGTCCTCGGCTTCGAACCCCAACATTCGTGGCGCGACTGACCATCGAGTTGCGCGGGCGGTCTCTTTCACGTACTCTGGCGGAAGCCAAAGACCGCTGGTCTCTGCCCTGCCTTCAATCCTCGTGATTGTTTCGGTGTGACAGACGAAGGTGTTCCGGGTTATCAGGATTTTCTTGATCATCCGGGGACCGACCCGCGCAGGTGTGTGTAGAAGTTTTCCACAGGCAGTTTGTGTTCAGTCACAAAAGCCTTTGAATCTCAGCTCCGTGCGCTTGCGCCGGAGCTTTTTTTATTGCCCCGATCGTCCCAACGGATGATGCGGGATCCGGCGGTACCGGCTGAAGATCACCAACTATTTAGGAGTGCCATGGCGAACAAGGAAGCGTCGGTCGCCGAGCTTACGGACAAGTTCCGTACCTCGAATGCCGTCCTGCTAACCGAGTACCGCGGTCTCACCGTTGCCCAGCT
>JAODAO010000171.1 GCA_025463465.1 Glaciihabitans sp.
CACCACCGCCAGCACCAGCGCCGACCCGATTGCCACCACCGCCAGCACCAGCGCCGACCCGATTGCCACTACCCTTGCCACCCCGGTCGTAGCCATTGAGCTGGTTGTCCTCGACATGGCCGGAACCACTGTGGTTGACGACGGCATCGTCGAACGGGCGTTTGAGCGCGCTGCCCGCCGTGTTGGTCTCGACGGCTACCGCCCGCTGGACGCCGCACTGCAGTACGTGCGCGACACGATGGGACAGTCGAAGATCGAGGTCTTCCGTCACCTCACCGACGGGGATGAGGCCGCGGCGCAGACCGCCAACCGCGAATTCGAGAACGCCTACGCCGAGCTGATCGGAGAGGTCGGGGTCGACGCGATCCCCGGTGCCGAGGCGACGATCAACTCGCTCCGCGCGAGCGGAATCAAGGTCGCGCTCACCACCGGGTTCTCGCCCGAGACCCGCGATGCCGTGCTCGCCCGACTCGATTGGGAGGTCGATGCCGCGCTGTCACCCGCGGATGCCGGCCGTGGCCGCCCCGCTCCCGACCTTGTCCTCGCGGCCCTGATCGCGACCCGAGCGAGCTCCGTGGCCGCGGTGGCCGTCGTTGGCGACACCATCAGTGATGTCCGCTCCGGTCGTAACGCGGGGGCCGGCCTGGTGATCGGTGTGCTCACCGGAGCGCACACCCGCGAACAGCTGGAGGCCGCCGGCGCCGACCTCGTCCTCGAGAGTGTGCGCGACCTGGCAAGCGTCCCGCGACTCACGGGCCGATGATGCCCGACCGTTCCCCGGTGGTCGCTTCCGCGGTGGCCTCCGTGGTCGCCCCGGTGCTCGCCACCGAGGCGGCGCCCGGCCCGGGACGCGAGATCCGGCTCGACCCAGCACCCACGGCGATGGTCTGGCTGGAGCAGGGCCGCCGGCACAAGACGATCACCGTTCCCACGGTCACGCTGGCACCCGGTGACGTCCTCGTCGAGATCGAACTCGCCACGATCTGTGGCTCAGACGTGCACACCACCCAGGGCCACCGCAGCGCTCCAACCCCGCTGGTGCTCGGTCACGAGCAGGTGGGCCGGGTCGTCGCTGTCGGCGACGGCGCCAAAGCAGTATCCGGCGATGCGCTGGAGCCGGGGCAACGGATTGTCTGGTCGTTGACCTTCGGCTGTGGTGCCTGTTCGCTCTGCGTCCGTGGCCTCCCGCAGAAATGTGTCAGCGTAAAAAAGTACGGTCATGAGCAACTCGAGGCGGGGTGGGAGCTGAGCGGTGGCTTCGCCTCCCACATCCACCTGCGCGCGGGAACGGCGATCGTGCCGGTCTCCGATTCGCTGTCGGCCACGGTGCTCGCCCCGGTCTCCTGCGGAACCGCGACCGCTGCCGCCGCGCTCGATGCCGCAACCGTTATTGTGCCGCTGGCGGGGAGCGTTGTTGTGGTCTTCGGCGCCGGACTGATTGGCCTCACCGCCACCGCGATGGCAACCGACCGCGGCGCCCACGTCATCGTTGTTGATCCGGACCGGCACCGACGTTCGCTCGCCACCCGCTTCGGGGCAGCGGAGACGGTCGATCCGACCCTCCCGGCGGGGGACAGTGACAGCCTTTCCAGCGCCCTCAGCCGTTCCACCGAGGCACCCCTGATCGCCATCGAGGCATCCGGGTCGCCGCGCGCCGTGGCAGCCGCCATCGATTCCGTGGGCGTCGGCGGTGTGGTTGTGCTGGTGGGCAGCGTCTCGCCGACGGAGGCGGTCGGCCTCGACCCCGAGCGCACGGTGCGGCGCCTGCTCACCATTCGGGGTGTCCACAACTACGCTCCCCGTCATCTCGAAGAGGCCGCCAGGTACATCGAGGCGAGGCACGCCCACTACCCCTTCAGGGAGCTCGTCGGTGCGACCGTCGCCCTGGGCGACCTCGACGAGGGAATGGAAGCCGCAGCCGGAGGTCGTTCGGTGCGGATCGGAGTTTCACCGCTGCTGTCGCGGGTGCGCCCGTAGGTCGCTACCGAATCAGCTGCCGAAGGAGCTGTGGGGTCAGCCGCGGGATCAGCCGCAGTATCAGCTGCCGAATGACCGGATGAAGTGGTTGCCCTCACGGGCCCGGCCGGAGGCGGAGACGGTGAATCGGATGATGTCGCTGCGGTAGCGGTCATCCGAGGCTTCGAAGATTCGTCCGTCTGCGCCGCGGGTGACCCGGTGCAGGCGGAGGATGGGCGTGCCAGGTTCGACATCCAGCAGGCGGCTGTCGAGCTCGCCGGCAGCGACCGCGTCGATTTCGTGATCAATGTCGGTGTAACCGAAACCGCGCTCGTCGAGGTATTCGGTGATGGAGACGGTGTCGAGGTCGACGTCGAAGAGCAACCGGCCGACCTCTTCGATGAAGGTCAGGCGCTCGAGCATGGTGGGGCGCCCGTCGAGCAGGCGGAGGCGCACAACGTCCACGATCGGGTCGCCGACGGTGATACCGAGCGCGAGGGCCTTTTCCTCATCCGCCTTGCGGAGCGACACCTCCTGCGTCTGGGCGCCAGGCGTTGTGCCGATGTCGCGGGCCCAGCGGGTAAATGGCACCGAAACGTCTGCTGGCTGTTGCGAGCGGCGCTCGGCTACCCGGGCCGGGCGACCACGGCGGGTCTCGATGAGGCCCTCGTTTCGCAGGGCCGCGAGAGCGTTTCGAATCGGACCACGCGACGTCTGCCACAGTTCGGCGAGCTCGCCCTCACTCGGCACGTTGTCACCCGGCGCGAGTTCGCCACGGGAAATTCGCTCGCGGAGATCCTCGGCGATCTGGATGTACAGCATGGCGGCCACGTGTGAATTCTAGTTGCGCCGGTGGTGACAGGGACGCGCAGCGGGTGGACGCGACACCCGAGCAAGGGCCTGCCGGGCTGGCTAACGTCAGGCAGGGTCCGTCTTCGCGCCGGCGAGTTCTCGCCAGAGGAAGTCGTGGATCAGGGCATACAGGCGAGCGCTGTGGGTGTTGTCCACTGCGCCGCCGTGGCCGCCGTCAGAGTTCTCGTAGTACAGCACTCCCGGTACACCCATCGCTTGCATGCGCGCGGCCATCTTGCGGGCCTGGACGGGGCCGACCCGGTCGTCGCTGGTGGCGGCGTAAAGCAGGGTCGCCGGGTAGTCGGTGTCTGGCCTCAGTCGCTGGTAAGGGGAGAATCCCTTGATGAACTCCCACTCCTCCGCGATGTCGGGGTCGCCGTATTCGGCGATCCAGGACGCCCCGGCGGAGAGGTGTGTGTAGCGCTTCATGTCGAGCAGCGGCACGCCGCAGACGACCGCGCCGAACAATTCCGGGTAGCTGGTCAGCATGTAGCCAACCAGCAGGCCCCCGTTGGAGCGACCCTCGCAGCCGAGCCGGGCCGGCACGGTGATTCCCCGGGCAACGAGGTCCTTAGCGACGGCGGCGAAGTCTTCGTAGGCGCGTGGGCGGTTTTCCTTCAGGGCGGCGGTGTGCCAGGCGGGGCCGAACTCGCCACCACCACGGATGTTCGCGAGCACGTAGACGCCTCCCCGTTCCAGCCACGCGCGGCCGATCACTCCGCTGTAGTTGGCCAGCAGTGATGTCTGGAATCCGCCGTAACCGCTGAGCAGTGTCGGGTGGGAACCGTCGGCGACCAGCGCCGTGGCGCCAACCTGGAAGTACGGAACCCGGGTTCCGTCGGCTGAGACGGCCCAGTGCTGCTGTACCTCGAGGCCCGTGGCGTCGAAGAACGCGGGGGAGGATCGCACCAGTTCGGCGTCGGCGGTGCTGCCGCTCTCGTCGCCGCCGAGGGTGATGACTCCGCGCAGCACGGCAGGCGGGGTGATGAATCCGGTGGTGTGCAGCCAGTACTCGTCTGCACTGTCAGAGACGGTACCGTCGGGGTTTCTGCCGTCCGGGTTGGTGTCGATGACCCGGACCGTGCTGAGGGCCGGCACTCCGGCAAGTTGCGAACTGGCCCAGCCGTTGGCCGGGTCGAGCACCAGCAGCCGGGAGGAGACGTTGGTGAGCAGCGTCAGGATGAGGGCGCTGTTCGTCCAGCTCC
>JAODAO010000173.1 GCA_025463465.1 Glaciihabitans sp.
GATGAGGCGGTGCTCGTAGGTGAGGCCGGCAGCCTCGAACTGCTCCTTGAACTCTGCGTCGAAGATCTCCTGGAAGATGTCTTTGAACCGACCGTCGTAGGCCTTGAGGATGGTGTTCTTCGTCGACAGGTACACCGGGTAGTTGCGCAGCAGGCCGTAGTTGAGCGAGGCGCGCGCGAAGTCGCGGATCGACGCGTCTTGGTTGTACTGCACCTGGGCGACACCGTCGCCCGGGGCGTCGTAGACCTCGAACTTGAGCGGCTCCGAGCCGTCCTCCGGGGTGAACTCAACGGTGAGCTTGCCCTTTCCGGCGAAACGGAAGTCGGTGGCGCGGTACTGGTCGCCGAAAGCGTGACGGCCGATGATGATCGGCTTGTTCCAACCGGGTACAAGACGGGGGATGTTGGAGATGATGATCGGCTCGCGGAAGATCACACCGCCGAGGATGTTGCGGATGGTGCCGTTGGGCGACTTCCACATCTTCTTGAGGCCGAACTCTTTCACGCGGTCCTCGTCGGGCGTGATGGTGGCGCACTTGACGCCGACGCCGTGCTTCTGGATGGCGTGGGCCGCGTCGATGGTGACCTGGTCGTTGGTCTCGTCGCGGTACTCGATACCGAGGTCGTAGTACTCGAGGTTGATGTCGAGGTACGGGTGGATCAGTGTGTCTTTGATTTTCTGCCAGATGATTCTCGTCATCTCGTCGCCGTCAAGTTCAACAACGGTGCCTTCTACCTTGATCTTGGCCAACTGCTTCTCCTATCCAACCGGCCCCTCAATGGACCGTTATCCACCCTACTCGCTGCCCGAAAGTATCTTCACGTGAAGATACCTCTACCTTCTTACCGCCTCCCGGCGCTACCGTGTACTCATGGGAGAGTTGCGACTGGAAGAACTGTCTGCCAAAACGATTGTGGCGGCGAACAGCCTGACGCTTCGGCGGGGGCAGGAAGCATTCGTCACACCCGTTTCTTACTCCATCGCCGATGCCTACATCAACCCGGTCACTTCGTGGCCCCGGGTGGTGCTCGACGGCGACGAGGTTGTGGGGTTCATCCGCGGCAACTTCGACCCGGAAGCCGAACGGGAAGAGTTCCGCAGCTGCGTCTGGCGCATCAACGTGACAGCAGACGCCCAGGGCCGCGGTATCGGCCGGTTCGCCGTTGTGGCCCTCGCCGAGGAGGCACGCAGTCGCGGCTTCGATACCCTCACCACCATCTGGGAGAGCGGTGAAGAGGGCCCGGAGGAGTTCTTCCTGGCCGTCGGTTTCAAGATCACCGGCGAGACCCCCTACGGCGAAAAAATCGGCACCCTCGAAATCTGAGCTCCGGCTCGATTTTCGACCTTTCTCCATACATCCCTGACCATGGCCACCCCGAGTGACGACTTCGTCTCCCGTGTGCTCGCCGTGGTCGACAGCATTCCCGAAGGCCGGGTGATGACCTACGGCGGTGTCGCCGCGGCCCTCGGCTCCCGCGCGGCCCGCGCGGTTGGCCAGGTGATGGCGTATTACGGCGGCGATGTCACCTGGTGGCGGGTGGTGCGCGCCAGCGGCCACCCGGCCGTTGACCACGAGTCACGGGCGCTCGAACGGTTCCGCGCCGAGGGAACCCCGCTGAAGTGGGCGGCAGGCGGCACCTTCCGGGTCGACCTGCGCGCGGCCCTGTTCGACCCGGACCCGGATCCGGAGGATGCTGGGGACGCCGCGGCATCCCCCTAGCGCGTTGTCATCGGTACGGAGTCATCCTTTGTGCTGATGCCGTTCATTCCCCCGGCCGATGCCGCCGACTCGCAGCGACGCTTAGCTGGGGGCATGAGAAAACGGTCACGGCAGGCAGGATCACTCCGCAGGGTGGCACGGGCCGGAGCGGTGCTGGTGGCCGGCGGGGTGCTGGCCGCGTCTATGGCGGGCTGCGCGATCGTCTCCGCCGTGACGTCGCACGAGAAAGAGCAGATTTTCCTGACGGTGGCCGACGCCCCCTCGGGGGCCGCTTCCACCCCGGGCGCCGCGGGCGAGCAGGACTTCGACTTCCTCCCGCCGGCGTTTGTGCCGGCGGACGCGATCAACGTGCGGATTCGGGTGACCACGGACGGGCCTGGCGACATCCTGCGCTTCGAAAGCCCCACGGCCATCTCCGATGACGACTGCGAAGCCGGGACCCTCGTCGGTTCCGCCCTGCTCGACACCAACTGGTGGCCGGAGCAGGTTCCCGCCGAAGGGATCAGCTGCGCCGACGGCTGGCAGATCTTCAACGCCGACGGTGTCACCTACGCCTGGCTCTCCGTGTAGCAGAGGCCGTTATCAGGTAATCCGGCGCTGTAAACCACTGCCATCGATATTGGTCGGCTGCCTACTATGACGCGGTGCCGTCGAAAAAAGCCACCGTGGCACTGGCCTGCGTCGGGCTCTTCATCGCCGCGGCGGCCTCGGGTGCGGTGATCGGATCGGCGTTGATGGACAGAACACCGCGCGGGGTAACCGCCGAGGATTCCGCCGCGACGGCTCCCGCTCCCATTCCCCCGTTCGATGTGACGGGTTACGCCGACCCGCTCACCACCTTCAGCCAGTTGGGCAGCAGCCTGCCAGCGCTGACCACGGTGAGTATCGACGCGGTTGACCTCACCCCGGATGGCGCCGCGCTGACCCCGATGAGTACCCACTCGATGCTGCTGCAAAAACAGGCATACGCCGCCGGCACCAGGACAGAGCTGCTGTTCAGCAACTTCGATTCGACCACCGCCAGCTTCTCCCGCGATACCGCGGCGCTGCTGTTCGCCTCCGATGAGAACATCGCCGCCGTGGCGCGTTCGCTGGTGGCCGAGGTACACCTGAACGACTGGAGCGGGATCACCGTCGACCTCGAATCGCTGCGGGCGGAGGACGCGGACGGGTTGACCAGGTTCGTGACGGAGCTACGTTCGCAACTAGGCAGCGAGGCCAGCATCACCATGCCCCTAATGGCCTCGAACAGCGACTACGCCAGCCTCGGCTACGACCTGCCCGCCCTCATCGATCTTGTCGACCGGGTGGTGCTGATGGCGTATGACCAGCACGGGCCCCGCTGGTCGGACGCCGGGCCCGTAGGCGGGTACCCGTGGATGGAGGCCGCGCTCGGCGCGCTGCTGCAGCAGGTTCCTGGCAACAAGGTGCAACTGGGCATCGGCATGTATGGGTACACCTGGCCGGTCGATGGGGGTGGAACCCTCTACTCGGTTCAGACCGCGCGTGAGGTGACCGGCGGCGACGGCGCCGAGGCGATCTGGGACCCGGTGGAAAGGGAATGGCACACGACTCTCGCCAACGGCACCCAGGTCTGGTGGTCGGACGAACGCTCCTACGCCGCCCGTCGCCACCTCGCCGAGCGGCTTGAACTCGGTGGCGTCGCGATCTGGAGCCTCGGCCTGTCGGCGCCGCTGGAATGACGCCGCCGCTGGGCTGCCGCCGCCGCACCGGATGGCGACACGGGCGTGCCATGCAAATGTTTTCCCTGTTGTAACACGTGTGCGTTAACATAACGACGTGCCCAAGCTCATCGACCACAGCCAGCGTCGCACCGAAATCGGCGAGGCCGCGTGGCGGGTGATCCTGCGGGACGGGATCGGCGCGGCGTCTGTGCGTTCCGTCGCCGCGGAGGCCGGGGTCTCTGCGGGATCGCTGCGGCACCTGTTCCCCTCGCAGGAACAGCTGGTCGCGTTTTCGATGCAGCTGGTGGACAGCAAGGTGCGCGCCCGGGTAGCCGAGCTTCCGTTAGGGTTGCCGCCGCGGGAGCTGGCACTGAGGGTGGCGGAGGAGCTGATCCCCCTCGACGCCAACCGCCGGGCGGAGGTGGAGGTCAGCCTCGCGCTCGACGCGCAGGCCAGCTCCGACCCCGCACTGCAGAAAATCCGTAACGCCTCGCACGCGGCCATCGGTTACGCCTGCCGGCAGATCATCGAACTCACCGTGTCGGACAACTCGCCGACCCCGAGGCCAGGGCGGGCGAAGACCCCCGACCTCGACATCAAGCGGGAGAGCCGGCGCCTGCACGCGCTGATCGATGGGCTGTCCGCCCACCTGACCTACGAGCCGGCCGGATCTGACCCAACCTGGGCCCGCGAGATCCTCGCCGACCACCTTGACGAGATCGCCGAGCGCTAAAACCCGCTACACGTCGATTTCTCGCCAACTGCGCCAGCGCAGGGCGAGCACCCCCAGCGTGATCCCGCCGCTGAGCATGGCGAGGACCCCGAAGGGCACCGGGGCGATACGACTCTCGTCCATGATCAGCAGGATGCCCCACGGCACAAGCACGACGCTGGCTGCCAGGAGGACACCGACCAGGACATGGTGGGTGGTTCGGTTGATCAGTGCGGGTTGCTGGTCCATTCATCCAGCATGCCGACGTATGCCGAATTTACAACGGGTTGCGCCGCCCGCGGCACGGCTTGGTGAGGTGAGGTGCGGTGAGGTGTGGTGTCGTGCGGCTCGATGCGATGCCCCACGACAGGCACAGCAGGGGGATGCCGCCAGCCCGGCGACGTCCCCCTGTTCGTGCATCGATTGTTCGATCACGCCCGTGTTCGATTACACCAGCGATTCACGCCAGGCGGCGTGCAGCTGGGCGAAACGGCCCGTGCCGGCGATGAGGTCGGCCGGGGTGCCGTCCTCCACGATGCGCCCGTGTTCCATCACCAGCACCCGGTCGGCGATGGCGACCGTCGACAGGCGGTGCGCGATGATGATCGCGGTGCGGTCGGCGAGCAGCGTCTGCAGGCCGTGCTGCACCAGGCGCTCACTCGGGATGTCGAGGGACGCCGTCGCCTCGTCGAGGATCAGCACCACCGGGTCGGCCAGGAACGCCCGCGCGAACGACAGCAGCTGGCGCTGGCCGGCAGACACCCGGCCGCCGCGCTTGTTCACATCGGTGGCGTAGCCTTCCGGCAGGCCGGTGATGAACTCGTGCGCGCCGACGGCCTTGGCCGCGTTGATGATCTCCTCCTCGGTCGCCTCCGGCTTGCCGAGCGCGATGTTGTCGGCGACGGTGCCCGAGAACAGGTACGCCTCCTGGGTCACCATCACCACGGCCCGGCGCAGGTCCTTGGGGTGCAGCCGGCGCAGGTCGATGCCGTCGAGGGTGACGGATCCGGCGGTGGGGTCGTAGAACCTGGCCATCAGCTTCGCCAGGGTCGACTTTCCGGCGCCGGTGGAACCCACGAGGGCGATGGTCTGCCCGGCGGGCATGTCGAGGTCGAAGCTCGGCAGGATCGTGCGGCCCTCGGTGTAGCCGAAGGTGAC